>JBATHJ010000314.1:0-10914 GCA_049666625.1 Gammaproteobacteria bacterium
ATGGGCCAGAAGCTGGTGCAAAAAATCATCCGCGAACATCCCGAACACGATATCGATGTGGTGATACCCATCCCCGACACCAGCCGTACCTCGGCGCTGGAAGTGGCTTACCATCTTGAAGTGAAATACCGCGAAGGTTTTATCAAGAACCGTTACATTGGTCGCACCTTCATTATGCCGGGCCAGCATGAACGCAAAAAATCCGTGCGCCAGAAACTCAATCCGATCGATCTTGAATTCAAGGGCAAAAACGTTTTGCTGGTCGATGATTCGATTGTGCGCGGTACCACCTCCAGGCAAATTATCCAGATGGCGCGCGAAGCCGGCGCCAATAAAGTCTACATGGCGTCTGCAGCGCCACCGGTGCGCTACCCCAATGTCTACGGCATCGACATGCCTGCGATTGAAGAATTTGTTGCACACGACAGGACAGTTGAAGAAATTGCAAAAGAGATTGGCGCTGACTGGCTGGTATACCAGGACCTGCCAGATCTGATCGAAGCCGTGCGCAAGGGCAATAAAAACCTGAGTGAATTTGACTGTTCCTGTTTTGACGGAAAATATATCACCAACGATATCGATACCGCCTACTTCACCCGGCTGCAAAACACGCGCAACGATGCCGCCAAGTCGGGCCGGAACAGGCATTCAGCCGAAACTATCGAACTGTAACGGGCGCTGGCCATCTCAATACAAACAGCTTGAGGCCACCACTATGAGAAACCTGATTCTCGCATGCCTGTTTATCCTGCCAGTACTGGCACAGGCACACGAAACCGAAACCCACTACGATCGCATCAATCTGAGTGCCAGTGCGCAGTCACGGCTGGCCAATGACACCCTCGTGGCCAGCCTGTATGCCGAAGAAGAGGGCAGCAATGCTGCGCAACTCGCCGATATCGTCAACAAGAAAATCCAGTGGGCCATCACGACGTTAAAACAGCACCCGCAAATCAAGTTGCAAACCAGTGCCTACACCACCAACCCTGTTTACCAGAAGAACAAAATAGTGTCGTGGCGTGTGCGCCAGACGCTCCAGCTCGAATCGCTCGACATGGCAAAAGTCAGTGAACTGCTGGGCCAGCTGCAGAGCCGGCTCGCATTACAGGGCATGCACTTCACGGTGTCACCGCAACTCAAAAACACCACCGACGATGCCCTGATATCAGAAGCGCTGGCCGCGTTCGAGGCTCGCGCGCAGCTGGTCACACAGCAACTCAAGCGCAAGGGCTACAAAATCGTCGATCTCAATATCGCCACCTCCGGCTCTCCGGGCGGGTACCAGCGTTATGGCATGCGCGCCATGGCGCTGGAATCGGTGGCTGCCCCAGCCATCGAAAGCGGCGAGCAGGATGTGCAGGTCACCGTGTCCGGCAGTATCGAGCTGGAATAATTCTGCTGTCACACACCAGCACGTCCTGGCGCGAGCATGCAGTACATGCCTGTGCGATACTTTACTCACTCTAGTTAATTACCGATTGGCGGAACCAGCTTGAACTCACTCCTCGTCAGTATTAAAGACCAGACGCTTAGCGTGCTTGATGACGACGGTGCGCCATTGCATGTCTACCCGGTGTCGACCTCGCGTTACGGCACGGGCTGTGAAAACGACAGCCACAAAACCCCTACGGGCCTGCACCGCATCAAGGACAAGATCGGCGGCGCCATGCCAGCGTGGGAAGTCTTTATCGGGCGCGTGCCGCAAGGCTCGCTGCAGGAGTGCATCGAGAATGGCGTAGAACTGCCCGAGGACGTGATTACCTCGCGCATCATGTGGCTCGAAGGCATGGAGCCGGGCAGAAATTGCGGCGGCTATGTAGACACTTACCAGCGTTACATATACATTCACGGTACCAGCGATGAAGAACACATCGGCGCACCGGTTTCAATGGGCTGCATCCGCATGCGTAATGCTGACGTGGTCGAGCTCTACCGGCTGGTCAAAACCGGCACCGAAGTAAACATTATTGAATGATATGACTGACCAAAACAATTTCGATAAGAATTTTGACGAATACGGTTTTGCCACGCGCGCAGTGCGTGCCGGCCAGGTGCGCACGGCTGAAGGTGAGCATGCCGAGCCGATATTCCCGACCTCGAGTTTTGTTTTTGCCTCGGCGGCCGAGGCCGCTGCGCGTTTCTCCGGTGAACAGGCGGGCAATATTTATTCGCGCTTTACCAATCCCACGGTCAGAACTTTTGAACAGCGCCTCGCCGCACTCGAAGGCGCCGAGTGCAGTGTCGCCACGGCCTCGGGCATGGCAGCAATTACCGCGACCTTTATCGGCCTGCTCAAAACCGGTGACCATATTGTCTCGTCGCGCAGTATCTTTGGCACCACCACGGTGTTGCTGACCAATTTCATGGCGAAGCTCGGCATTGAAACCACGTTCGTGGATTTGCCCGATCTCGACGGCTGGGAAAACGCGATCACGCCGAAAACCCGTTTGCTGTTCCTCGAAACGCCGTCCAATCCGCTCACCGAGCTGGTGGATATTGCGGCGCTGGCCGAGATTGCGCACCGGCATGATTGCCTGCTGGTGGTGGATAACTGTTTGTGTACGCCGGCATTGCAATTACCGCTGGCACTCGGCGCGGACATCGTGATTCATTCCGCTACCAAGTACATCGACGGCCAGGGGCGCTGCATGGGTGGCGCAGTGTGCGGGAGCAAGGCCGTGGTCGGCGACGCGGTATTCGGATTTTTACGCACTGCGGGCCCCACCATGAGTGCATTCAATGCCTGGGTGTTTCTCAAAGGCCTGGAAACATTGCACGTGCGCATGAAAGCGCATTGCGAAAATGCGCTCGAACTGGCGCGCTGGCTGGAGCAACAGGATGCAGTTGCGCGGGTGTATTACCCGGGGCTGGAAAGTCATCCGCAACATGCGCTGGCAAAACGTCAGCAAAGCGGCTTTGGCGGGCTGCTTTCGTTCGAACTCAGGGGCGGTAAAAAAGAAGGCTGGAAGCTGGTGGATGCCACGCGCATGATTTCGATTACCGCAAACCTGGGCGATACCAAAACCACGATTACGCATCCCGCCACGACCACGCACGGTCGTCTGACGCCCGAACAAAAACAGCAGGCGGGTATTTCCGACGGACTGATTCGCATCGCGGTCGGCCTCGAAGACATCGAAGACATCAAGCACGACCTCAGTCGCGGCATGTAACCCGCTTGTTGGCGTGACCATGGAGTTAACTTCACGCGAACTCCTCACCCACCTGTTCCACACCGCGCTCGAAGCCGTCGATGGGCGCCAGCTAATCGGTCAGTGGTGCCGCGCACACCCGCAACATTTTTCCCATGTGATTGCTATCGGCAAGGCGGCGCCGGCGATGTTGCAGGGCGTGCTGGACAATGCCGTCAAGTTTGAGCAGGCCCTGCTGGTCTGCCCGCAACGCACAGCGCCCAGAAACCTGCGCAAGGATCGGCGCATCGTGGTGCACGAGGCATCGCATCCCGTTCCCGATGCGAGCAGTTTGCAGGCAGGTGCTGCGCTGATTGAATTTATCGCTGCGCTGCCAGAAGATGCGCAAGTGCTGGTGCTGATATCTGGCGGCACATCAAGCCTGGTTGAAGTGCTGCGCGCTGGCATCACGCTTGATGATTTACAGAACATCAATCGTTACCTGCTGGCGAGCGGTAAGGATATTAGCGCGATCAATGCCTGGCGCCGCTGCTTCTCAAACATCAAGAGTGGTGGCCTGCTGCACTATTTACACGCGGCCCATGTGGCAAGTTGTACGCAATACCTGTTGTCCGATGTACGCGATGATGACGCTGCCGTGATTGGCTCGGGCCTGCTGGTGGAAAATAATACTGCGCCGGAGTCAGATGACTACTTGCAAGACTATGTAGATCGACTGCAACCTGCAGCGAGTTCAGACACGCACGCTGGCGCCACGCTCGACACCCACATCATCGGCAACCAGCAGATGGCGCTGCAGGCTGTCGCTGAAGAAGTACAGCACATGGGACTGCCGTGTTACCTGCACAAAACATTCATCGACGGCGATGCAGTTGTGCAGGGCGAGGCGACCGGGCGCTGGCTGTTTGAGCAGGCACCAATCGGCGTGCACCTGTGGGGCGCAGAAACCACGGTGAGCTTGCCCGCGTGCCCCGGCATGGGTGGCCGCAACCAGTCGTTTGCGCTGTCACTGGCCAGTACCCTGCACAAGTGCATGCTTAACGCGCAAGCCACGAGTGATGATATTGGTGTACTGGCTGCGGGCACCGATGGCATCGACGGCAACACCAGCTGTGCCGGTGCCGTGGTGTTTGCGTCAACCGCGCGTCAAATCCTGCAGAGCGGTTACGATATTGACGCCGAGCTCGCCGCCGCCAACGCCGGCGCGCTACTGATGGCGACGGCAGACCTGCTGAAAACAGGCCCGACCGGGACCAATGTGATGGACCTGATCATTGCCTGGAAACAGGGGTGAGGGGAAAACACTTAATATCCACAGATGAACGCAGATGAACACGGATAAAAGCCAGGCAATAGTCCGCGAAAAACGCTAAGGACGCGAATTAAAATAAAGGTTTTTTTGCGTTCTTTGCGTTTTTCGCGGACTGATATTATTTTTATCCGTGTTCATCTGCGTTCATCCGTGGATCTATATGTTTAGTCGGTGTTTTCACAGAACTATCAAATACTGCTGCAGGTCATAAACGGTCAAGCTTCGTCAGCGAGGTGCTGCATGAATATTCAAATTCAATTGCTGTTAACGACATGCCTGCTGTTGTCTGTGCAGGTGGTGAGTGCGGCGCAGGAATACCACGCCAGCAGTCCGTCGCACCGTGTTGCCGTGCTGGAACTGTATACCTCTGAAGGTTGCAGCAGTTGTCCGCCGGCTGATGCATGGCTTTCAAAACTGAAACATACAACTGTGGCTGACACTGATATTGTGCCGCTTGCATTTCATGTCACGTACTGGGATTACATTGGCTGGCGTGATCGGTATGCGGATAGTCGATATGATGACCGGCAGCGTGAGATCGGCCGCTTTAATTCCAGCCGCACTATATACACGCCGCAGTTTGTGCTCAACGGCGCGGATTACCGTCGTCGTAGTCGTTTTGACAGTGATCTCGATAGCATTGGCGCACAAAAAGCCCTGGTGGATATCGAGCTGTCGGCCATCGACAAAACATTAACCCGGCTTGATGTGGAACTGGTGGCGAATATTGCACGCAGCCCGGTGAAAGATGTCGCGCTATATCTTGCGGTGTATGAAAACAATCTTGCCAGTGATGTAAACGCGGGTGAAAACGAAGGTGAAACGCTGAAACATGATTTCGTCGTGCGCAAGTTGTATGGCCCGTTTATACAAAGCCAGCCGCAAAATCGTCAGCGGTTTGCACAAACACTTGAACTCGGTGATGACTGGAAGCGAATGGATCTGAACCTGGCGGTGTTCGCACAAAATCCACACACGGGCGAAGTACTTCAGGCTGTGCGCCTTGAATTGAAATGATACCCGTCCCTGGGCATGAATACGGTGAGCGCTGACTTATTTTGTTGCGCAGGTTTTTATCCCGATCAGCTTGTAAGCAGGGCAGAATTTAAATATGCCCGTCGCCAGTGGCACTACGCCAATCCAGCCCCAGATCACGTTCTGTCCAATCATCTTGTCACCAAAAAAGACCAGGCTCAGCAGCCCAAGGCCAACGATGATACGCAGCGCTCTATCAATACCACCTACATTACACATGATTAAATCCTCAACAGGTTGATGTTAAGCAGCATTGTACGGATAGCCTGCCGCATTGTAAGTGACAATATCACACTGCAGCTTGCCGCCATGACTCATGATTCAGCCAGGATTTCGAGTGCGCCCGGGTCGAGCAGGCTGATGCTGCCGCGTTGCAATGCCAGCCAGCCCTGTAGCTCAAACTCTTTCAGCTGACGGCTGATGACCTCGCGCGCGGTGCCTAGCTCGGTGGCCAGTTGCTGGTGGGTGGTGTGAAGTGTTCTGCCTGCATCGGCGTGTTCCAGCAGGTGTTTGGCCAGGCGCATGTCGAGCCGGCCAAAGGCGACTTCTTCGACCAGCGAAATCAGGCTGCCGAGGTGTTCGCTGAACGAAGCGAAAACAAATTCACGAAACGCGGGCGAGCTTTGCAGGGTGCGCTGAAATACATTGGCGGCAATCACCAGTGCACGCACAGCGGTATCGGTAATGCCTTCTGCTGGATAACGTGAATTGCCGAACAGGCAGGAGGTGGTGAGCACGCATGAGTCCCCCGCGCCGAGGCGGTAGAGCACAATCTCACGGCCGTTCTCTGCGCGTGTCATTACCCGCACACTGCCTTCGAGCACCAGGATGTAATTACTGCAGGCGTCGCCCTGGTGGAACACCGTGGTGTTCGCCGGTAAGGCTACCTCGCTGGCATCGTCGAGCAGTTTTTCAATCTCGCTGTCGCGACCACCGGGTAAGTTGCGCACCTGCGGGAACAGTGCCTGCCACTCGCGGTTCATATGGCTTAATGTTTGCGCCAGCGTTTACGCAGCACTTCAAGTACTTTTGAGCTGTAGACTTTTGAACCGTAGCTGCCGTTGTACCTTGCCAGTGCATTGTGCAAATCGTTTTTTTCCATGTCCATGTAGTATTTTAAGATGGTGCAGCCCATGCGCAGGTTGGTATACATGTCGACCAGGTTGTCGTCTGGATGGCCGATTTCATCCAGCCAGAACGGCATCACCTGCATCAGCCCCTGTGCGCCTGCCCGGGAAATGGCAAAAATATCAAACCGGCTTTCAATTTCAATCACCGCAAGCACCAGTTCAGGCACCAGCTCTGCGCGCGTGGCTTCGCGGTGAATGCTGCGCAGCATGTCGAGGCGGTGTGCCTCGTCATCGACAAACGGCTGCAATCGCGACGACATGTCGACCAGCCAGACTTCGGCATCAAAGCGGTCTTCGAAACTGTCCGAGGATTCGATGGCTTTGGTCAGCAGGCGACGCAGTTCCGGATCGGGGTCGACAGTGTTTGCCAACACGGACTGTTGTGCGCTGATAATGGCGCATAACAGGATAAGTGTTTTAATGATTCTTAGTGTGCGCACTGTTGTTTGATATGCGCGACGATGTCTGCGACAGCCATATCAGTGCTGTCAGCATCGGCGCGTGCCTTGTATTCGACCTTGCCATCGGCGAGGCCACGATCACCGATCACGATGCGGTGGGGAATGCCGATCAGGTCGAGGTCGGCGAGCATTGCGCCGAGGCGCGCTTTCTGGTCATACAACAATACGTCAAACCCGGCGGCGCTGAGTTCGTCGTGCAGTTTGACCGAGGTGTCGCGCACCGCATCCGAGTTCTGGAAATTGATCGGCGCAATCGCAATATCAAACGGTGCAATACTGCGCGGCCAGATAATACCGTTGTCGTCATGGTTCTGTTCGATCGCGGCAGCGACAATGCGGGTCACGCCAATGCCGTAGCAGCCCATGGTCATGGTCACCGCCTTGCCGTTTTCATCGAGCACGTCGGCTTTCATGGCGGACGAATATTTCTGCCCGAGCTGGAATATATGCCCGACTTCGATACCGCGCACAATCGACAGTGTGCCCTTGCCGTCGGGGCTGGCATCGCCATCCACCACGTTACGCAGATCAAAGGCCTCGGCCAAAGGCAGGTCGCGTTCCCAGTTAACGCCGGTAAGATGTTTGCCGTTTGTATTTTCACCGCAGACAAAATCGGCGAGTTGCAGGGCGGCATGATCAGCAATGATTTTAATGTTTAGACCGACCGGCCCGAGTGAGCCGGGGTCGCAACCGGCGACCTGTTTCACCTGGGCTTCGCTGGCAAACGCGAATGCTGAAGCCACGGCTTCATGATGCGAGGCCTTGATTTCGTTTAATTCGTGATCGCCGCGCAGCAACAATGCCACCACGCTGTTTTCTTCTGCGCCCGCGACCAGTAATGTTTTTATGCATTGCGCAGGTTTAATCCCGAGCAGGGCAGATACTTCGTCAATGCTGTGCGCATTGGGTGTATCCACTGTTTGCATTGTTTGCGTTGCCGCCGGAGGTGTAGCCTTGCTGATCAGTGCTTCGGCTTTTTCAATATTGGCGGCATAGTCGCTGCCGTCGGAAAACGCGATCGCGTCTTCACCCGAATCGGCCAGTACGTGAAACTCGTGCGAGCTGTTGCCGCCGATGGCGCCGCTGTCTGCCATCACCGCGCGGAATTTCAGCCCGAGGCGGCTGAATATAGTGCTGTAAGTCTGGTACATCACGTCGTATGTCTGCTGCAATGATTCCTGGTTGATATGAAACGAATACGCATCTTTCATGATGAATTCACGCGAGCGCATCACCCCGAAGCGCGGCCGTACTTCGTCGCGAAACTTGGTCTGTACCTGATAATAGTTCACTGGCAGCTGTTTGTAGCTGGTGAGTTCGCGGCGCGCGAGTTCGGTGATGATCTCCTCGTGCGTTGGGCCGAGGCAGAATTCGCGCTCGTGGCGATCTTTAAAGCGCAGCAGTTCCGGGCCGTACTGGTCCCAGCGGCCGGATTCCTGCCAGAGTTCGGCGGGTTGCACCGCGGGCATGAGCACTTCCAGCGCGCCAGCGGCGTTCATTTCTTCGCGCACGATGTGTTCGACCTTGCGCATCACGCGCACGCCGAGCGGCAGCCAGTTGTACAAACCCGAGGCCAGGCGTCGGATCAGGCCGGCACGCAGCATCAGGCGGTGGCTGATAACTTCGGCATCGGACGGGGTTTCTTTGAGTGTGGTGAGCTGAAAACGCGAAAGGTACATGGAATCTGGCTTCTTATGTGGCTAAACTGCCGGCATTTTACCGGAATTCCCCGTTGCCGCCACGATGATTCGACGCATATTGTTACCAGGCTATTGTCTGCTGGAAGTCCTGCTCACGGTATTGCCGTATGTGTGTCATGGTTTAGACGCATCAAATCCAGAACAGCTCGGCCAGCGTGCTACAGAGTTACAGCTGGCTGCGCATCCCGCCTGGCTGGCCTTATTGCATTACAAACGTGAGTCACTGCTGCCGCGCGTGTTAAGCCAGGCGGATGATAAAGATTTTTTCCTGGCGAAGCAGGGTAAGACCGATCCGCAGGCGGAGCTGCTCGCAGACCTGGCAGCGATGTTGTTACCTACGGCTATCGGCCACGCGCAGTGCCGCTTTCCGGCGCGCTGGCACTGGCTGAAACAGCAGCTCGACATTAGCGGCGCCGATGTGCCCTGTCCGAAACTGGATCTGTGGCTGGGCAATATCGAAGCCAGCAGCCTTTCGCTGGTGTTCCCCGCGATGTATCTCAATAACCCGGGCTCGGCCTTCGGCCACACGTTTTTGCGTTTTAATCATCCGCACAGTGACCTGCTGTCGCATACGCTGAATTATGCCGCCGAGGCGGAAAAGCGCGACGGTGTCATGCGTTATGTATACAACGGATTGTTCGGCGGTTATCGCGGTGTGTTTATGACGCGGCGTTATTACCGCACCGTGCAGACCTATAGCCATATCGAGAACCGAGATATCTGGGAATACCGGCTGGATTTAAATCCCGAAGAAATTGTTCAGCTGCAGCGCCACGTGTGGGAAGTCATTGGCATTGATTTTGATTATTTCTTTTTCCGCGAAAACTGTTCCTACCGCCTGCTGGCACTGCTGGATGTGGTCAGGCCGGAGGCACAGCTGAGCAGCTTCGATAAATTTTCGCTCGCTGCCATCCCGGTGGACACCGTGCGTGCGCTGGAAAACGCGGGCATGATCGAAGACAGGGTGTACCGGCCGTCACTGGTCAGCCAGATCGAACAGGGTTTCGCCAGTCATGCAGACGCGTTTGACCAGGCCGTGGTCGCACTTGTCGATGCTGAAATCACGATTGACCAGGCACTGGCGGTGAGCAACGATGCTGCCATTCGCGCGGCACTGCTCGATACCGCGCACCGGGTGATGCAATTTCGTGATCAGCAGGCGACGCCGCTGGCGCAGTCTATCCTCGCGCGGCGCAGCCAGATGATCGGTGTGACCAGTGAACAAGCGCCCGAGGCGATTGCGCCAGAACAGGGGCATGAATCCGCGCGCTTCTCAATTGCTGTCGGCAGGCTGGAATCGAATCCGACCTACGAACTGGAAATAAAACCTGCATTTCACGAGTTACTCGATTCGCCGCGCGGGTATGTCGAGGGTGCAGAAATCAACGTGCTCGATACGCGTTTGCGCTGGTTGCCGGAATCTGATGCGCTAAAACTTGAAAGCCTGCGTTTTTATAACGTGATGTCGCTGAGCCCCTGGCAATCGTGGTACCGACCGTTGAGCTGGCAGCTCGATATCAGGCTGCATCGGCAATTTATTGATGCGCAAACATCAGATCTTATATTCAGTACACGCACCGCTGCAGGCATCAGTCGGCGCGCACTGGGTGCGACCTGGTTTGGCATGCTGACGCTGGATGCAGAGGCTTCAGATAACTATGCCAAAGGCTACAGTACACTGGCCGGCTTGCAGCTGGGGTTAAGTGCCGCGTTTCCCGGCGGACAGTTGCTGCTGAGTGCCGAGCGCAATGATGCATTCGCCGGTTTTGATTTCGAACGCGATCGGCTGGCAGCGGGCATGCAGTTTAATCTCACACCACAAAGCGCCCTGCGCGTGCAGTATGAAAAAACTATCTACGAAAATTTCGAAATCACCGACTGGCGCGCATCGCTGCACTGGTATTACTGATTAGAAAATTTGCCATAGAGATAACTAAAAGAAAAACGCAAGAATACTTATCCACGGATGAACGCAGATGAACACGGATAACAACAAAAATTTAAGTCCGCGAAAAACGCAAAGGACGCAAAAAAATTAATTTTTATTTTGCGTTATTTGCGTTATTTGCGTTATTTGCGTTATTTGCGTTATTTGCGTTATTTGCGTTATTTGCGTTATTTGCG
>JBATHJ010000315.1:0-6783 GCA_049666625.1 Gammaproteobacteria bacterium
ACAGACAGCGCGGTAAACGCAGCAATCAGGGTTTTATTCATAATTAATACTCACTTTAATTTTATGGGAATTTCAATGATTTAATGGGCAGTATGCCATAAGAAATCGATTATTATCGGCTCCGGTAGACCGCCCGGGGGCGCGAGGGTTCACTGAATTTCGCAGCAGGGCGCTATCTGCGGGTCAATTTGCGCATCAGCGCGATCCAGCCCGGGCTGAAGATCAGCGAAAACAGGATCACCGAAATCGCGTACTGGTAACCCACATCGGTAATGATGGCTGCATGGTAACCTGCCGCCGCCAGCACGAAACTGAATTCACCAATCTGAGACAGCAGGGCACCGGCATAAAAGCTTTCGCGCCAGCTCTCACCGAATGCCCTGAAAGTGCCGGCATTGATAAAGGTATTGGTGATGAACACGGCGATCACCAGCAGGGCCACCTGCCAGCTGTGTGCCAGCACAAAATCCAGGTTCAACAGCATGCCAATGGATACAAAAAACAGCGCGATGAATATCACCCGGAAGGGTTCCAGGGCATAACGTACCCAGTCGGTTTCGCGGGCGCTGGACACCAGCATGCCGGCGACAAACGCGCCCAGTGCGGTCGACAATCCCAGCACAGCGGTTATTAATGCGAAACCAAAACAGAATACCAGCGCGGTAAACACCTGGGTTTCGTGATCTTGAATAATGGATTTAAGAAACGGAATGTGAAACTGGTCTTTTATGGTGATAAACACCACCAGGCTAATCAGGCCGATACCGCCGCAAATTTGCATGAGAATTTCAGGGGTATCCGGGGTGTCACCGGCAAACAGGTTGAGAATAATCAGCATGGGGACGACGAAAAGATCCTGTACAAGCAATACACCCAGCACGTCCTGGCCGGTATCGGTATTGAGTTCATTCCAGTCCTGCAGTAGTTTCAGCACCACCGCGGTGCTGCTGAGGCTGATAACAAAACCCAGCAGCACGATGCGTGACAAAGACCATTCGAGTGAAAAACCCAGCAGCCAGACCAGGAACACGCTGATACCCACCTGTACCGAGGTGCCGAGGATAGCGATTTTCCAGTTGTTCACCAGGCGTTGCGGTGAGACTTCCATGCCGACAAAAAACATCAGCAACACCACACCGAGCGAACCAAAACGCGAAATAGATTCGTGATCTGTAAAAAGCCCGGTGACGTGCGGGCCGAGAATAATGCCGGCCAGCAGGCAGGCAACCACATGCGACTGCCTGATCTGTTTCATCAACAGGCTGATTAGCAGGGTAATCAGTATCGCGGCAACGGCGTAGGCGAGGATGGGATCAGAGTGCATAGATTACCAAAGGCGTAACCGAGGCTGAATTATACAGGGCGGGTTTGAGTGCGGGAAACACCGGCGAACATTTTAGATTAACGTTCGAAGGTGTAGAGAATATCCGCGCCCTGGGCTTCGCCGCTTTCAGCCTTGAGCTGCCATTTTTCACTAATCTGGTAACGTACGCTCAGCGTGTTGATGGCTTCGATCAGGCCAACGCCATAACTGACGTAGAGTTTGGGCGAGAGATAACGCCCGACTACCAGTGATGCCTGGTCACCGCTTTCGCTGCTTTCGACGCGCATTTCATCCAGTCCGAAACGGTCGCCCAACAGGCGCGCAATGCGATCACCGCCGCTGAGGCCGAGCGCGAGCGTGGCTTTTGCCATCATCGCGCCTTCTTCGTCGGACGCATTTTCAATCGGGCGGCCGAGTAACAGGTAAGCCAGTACATCGGTCTCACCCATGGTCGGAATGGAGAACAGTTCCAGCACCGGCTGGTTCAGGCTGCCCCTGACGCGCAGGCCGGCGGTGACATTGTTCACCCGGCGTACGGCACGAAGGTCCAGTCCCGGGTTGGTCAGCGGCCCGCCGGTAAACAGCACGCGACCGTGTTCGACTTCGAGGCGCTGGCCATAGGCGCGATATCGACCTTCGGGTATAGTGATTTCACCGGTGGCCGTGGTCAGTTGTCCGGGCACATCTTCAATTAACAGGCTGCCACCGAAGCGGCCTTCAAAACCAAAGCCATAGAAATTGACGCGCTCACCCAGCGTGACCCGCACCCTGGTGACGGTGATCCATTTTTGTTCCACCACCTGTTCGCCACCGATGATGACGGCATCATCGGAAACCTTCGCCGCGGTAGTGATGTCGTTGGGCTGCAGTTTTGCGTAGGGCACATGGACCTTGCCGCTGATATCAATGGTGCGATGTTGCAGTTTGATTTTTATATCGGGGGTGACGTTCACGCGTGCCTCGGGAATGCGCGAGACTTCAAAGTCTTCACCCTTGATATTGATTTCGGTCGGCCAGCCGGCAGCACTGTCGAGCCGGGTAACGCCGGTCATCTCCAGCTTGCCATCACCTGATTTTGCAGCCAGGTTAAAATTGAGTTTTTCAAATCCGTCGCTCTGGGCTTTCAGGCTTAGCGCTTCGACTTTGAGTCCGAGGCGTGGAATTCGCAGGCTGCTATTGAGTAAATTTGCGCGGCCTTTCAGCCGCGGCTGTGCCAGGGTTCCGCCGGCAGTAATATTGACTTCAGCTTTGCCCTGCAGGTCCTGGATTTCAGGCACCAGCGCCTCGATAATGCCGAGCTCATGTATGGTCAGCTGCGCATTTGCCTGCAATGGCTGTTGCTCGAAATCAAGGCTCAGCAGGTTTGCATCCGGCAGGGTCAGTTCGGCGTGCAGGCGGTCACCGTTGCTCATGGCGAAATCTGCGCTGGCATTCACCGCTTTCGGCTTGAGTGTAACAATCAGTTTGCCGTGTCGGTATTCCCAGCGTTCGCGTTCACCTTCCAGCAATGGATAACTCACCACGCCCGCGGGCAAATCAATGCTGGCTTCGCCGAGCAGTTGATCAGGTGGCTGGTACTGCAGTTGGGCACTGGCATTGGCGAGGCCTTCGAGTTTCATGTCCGGCGGCAGCCACGGGCTCAAAATTAACAAGGGCAGTTTTTGTGCTGTGACATTGGCGTGCCAGACGGTTTGCTTTTGTTGCAGCGTGGTGCATAAGCGCGCTTCTTTATTGCTGTGCCAGCACAGGGTGTCGGCAACAAACTGATCCTGGTTGATATCCAGCGCCACCGGTTTGTCCAGTTGCCAGTTGTGGAACTGCTGGCTTTGTACGCTGGCCCGGGTGAGGCGCCCGCGCCAGCCCTGCGCATAGGCTGCGCCCTTAAGTTCGATATCAGTGGTCACCTGTTTTGAAACGGTCTTTGCCTGCAGCTGCCCGGGACTGGCATTAATACTCAAAGATTGCAGTACGGTATTGTTCAGCTTGAGTGTCTGCGCATTTAAGCTGATATCGATCTGCTGCCAGCTGAACAGGTCAACATTCAGCTTGCCTGTAATTTCACCGACTTCGTAGCCGGGCAGCTTCAACGCCTTGCCGTTAATGCTGGCTTTAATTACCGGGGTATCGCGTGGCCCGCTAAGCTGGCCCTTTGCCTGCAGTGTGCCCTTTGCCTGCGGATAGAGTTCGGCGAGGTTGCTGGAGTTGATCGTCCAGTCGAGTTTCAAACTATCGCCGGCCTGTCCGGATAGTGTGAGCTGTGACGTACCGGAATTAAAATTGAGTTGCGAAATGTTCAGACTGTCATTTTTCCAGCCAAGCCGACTGCGCAGTGCCACCGGGTAGCCGCGTAACACGCCACTCAATTGTTTAATGTCAGCATCAGCGATTAACTGATCATTTTCATAGCGACCCGTGCTGCCCAGTTTTGCGCTGAGCTTGCCTGGCCATTGCGGCAGTAAACCCGCCGGGTCGATATTGGCGGCGATGATGTTGGCGTTCCAGTTAAATATGTTTGACCAGTCGAGTTTTGCAGTGGCATTGACTTCGCCATCGAGTGTATTGATATGCAAAGACTGGAATTCGAGTCCGTCAAGATTGCCGGTCGCGCTCGCCTGCCATGTAGAAGGGATGACCTGTGGCCACGGGCTGTCAGTATTCAACTCTATACGATAGCCATCGAGTGAACCGGTAATCGTGCCATCGCCGCTGGCACTGTTGAACCAGGTGGGTTCCTGCAGCATCGGCCAGCGTAAATTTATCCACTTGAGTGCAACGTCGACGTCACCGCCGTTGCTCGCCGGGTGCCAGCGACCGTTGGCTTCGAGCTGTGTCTGGGTGATGGCAGAATGCAGTTTTAACTGCTTAATCTGGATGCTGTTATCCACCAGGCGTTGCAGTTCAAACACGGCATCGAACGCACCGGTATCGGGCGTGTTGCCGTCGAGTGTGCCGGACGCTGTTGCCGTGCTGAGATCGCCCTGGGCTTTAAATTTTAATGCGCCGCTCAATGCCGGCAGGGCGGGATCCAGTTTGACAAGATCAAACGCGCTGGCATCGACACTGGCCTGCCAGCTGAGTTGATCGAGCAGGTCGTTAATATTTCCATCGAGACTTAACTGCAAGGGCCCGGAGAGTTTTTGTGTTAACTGCGTCGCGTGTATGTCGCCCTTGAGCTGGCCGCTGCCCTTGAGCACGGCGCTGGAAGGCAGGGTGGCTTGCCAGTTGATTTTCAGATTATGTTTATAACGCTTTTCGGCTTTGAGTTTTCCGCTGAGATTAAAACTAAACGTATTTGCAATGACATCGAGCTGTTTGATATCGATTTGACTGAACAGTGTACTCGCACTGAGTTTGATCTGATTGAGCGAAAAACTTTGTTCATCCTGCGTCAGCGTAAACCCATCGACTTCGGCCTGCCTGATCACGGTGAGCCACGGCAGGCTAATGTCGGGCAGAGTGATCGCGTCTGTTTGCGGTGGTGTCTGCGCGGGTGGTTGAGTTTTTTCTAAAACGATATCGAGCGACTTGATGTACAGCTGGCTGACATCAATATTGGCTGCGAACAAGGCAGACAGTTGCAGGTTAACAATGATTGTTTCGGCCTTGATCTGCACGCCGTCCTGGCTAAAGCGGACATCGTCAAGCGTCATCGGGCCGGCGAGGCTGCCCGAGATGTGCTGTATGCTCAGGGTTTGGGGCAGGTACGATTCGGCCTGTCGATACGCCCACTGCAAACCGCTTTCGCTGGCCAGCAGCCAGCCCAGTACAAGCAGCGGCAACAGCAAGACTAACAGGATAACCAGGCGCCAGCGTTTCACAAGTCCGGCCCGATATTAATGTGTATGCGCCAGGGATTGCCATCCAGTGTCAGCGCGCTGGCAAGATCAATACGTACTGTGCCGATGGGCGATTTCCAGCGCATGCCAAAACCAGCACCGCGTGCGAGCTTGTCGCTGAAATCATCCATCGCATTACCGGCATCATAAAACACTGCAGCGCCCCACTTGCTTTCAAAATAGTGTTCAAACTCGATGCTTCCGGTCATCAGGTATTTGCCACCGATGACCTTGCCGTCTGCATCGAGCGGGCCGAGTGACTGGTAGGAATAACCACGCACGCTTTGCGAACCGCCGGTGAAGAATCGCACTGATGAGGGTAGTTGATTGAAACTGTCGGTCCAGGTACTGCCGATGCTGCCACGCGCGATAATACGGTTATAGGGTATCGGCGTGTTAATCGCCTTGATGCCACCTTGCGCCTGGAAAAAATTGGTATCGGAGACAATCTTATCGCTGGCACCGCGCAGGCTGATGTCGAAACGCAGGCCATCGATGGCATAAATAAAGCTATCACCCCAGATGCGGCTCCAGCTCACGCCGGGCATCAGCAGCGTGGAATCACCGCTGGTGTCGGCGATAATAAAATCTTCCTGTTGATAATTCAGCGAGATCGATTCACGCCATTCGCCGCGGCTGCGTTTGAGGCTGGTACCCACGGTGCGTATGGTGCTGTCGCTGGTATCGGTTTTTTCATTAATAACCCCGGCGCTGTAGATCATTTGATCGGTGCGCGGGTTAAGTACCGGCACGCGGTAATTCGCACTCACGCTGTAACCAATCTGTGAAAGCTTGATCTCGGAATCAAAGCGGTGGCCTTTAGTGTTGACACGCGGGATCTGCCAGCCAAATTTTGTACGCGCACCCGTGTCGGTACCGTAACCCAGGCCGAAACTGTAACGATGGCGTTTGCGCGGTGTCAGTACGACTGTCACCGGGATTTCATCGCTGTCAGCCAGCGCCTGGCCGGGCGATACTTCAACTGTGCGAAAATAATCACTGTCGTTAAGCGCCTGTTGCAAGTCGATCAGCTGGCCCAGTGAATAGGGTGAGCCGGTTTCAAACGGAATGTAACGCCGTAACAGGTCATCGTCGAGCACGTCCTGTTGCAATGTGACTTCACCGAAACGGTAACGCACATTGCCCTCATAGTTGAGGAAAACGCGCGCTTCATAGGCGTCAAGATCGATTTCGACACGGTGTTCTACAAACTGTGCATTAAAGTAACCGCGTTCTGCGGCCAGTCTCGCCAGGCTGGATTTGATTTTTTCGTAGAGCAGATGATCAAACACATCGCCCTTGTGCAATGGCAGTTTGCTCAGCAGGGTTTCAAATTCGGGGTCGTTACGCATCAGTTCACTGATGGTGATATTAAGTTCAGCAATGCGCAAGGCCGGGCCGGGGTCGATCTGATAACTGGCTTTCCAGCGTTCCGGGCTGACCATCGTCAGGCTGGATTCGACCACGGGGCGGTAGTAGCCAAAGGGTTGCAGGGCGCTGGAAATTTCCGCCAGGGCTTTTTTATGCAGCCGGCGCAGGCGGGCTTCGCTTAATAAGGCGTTATCTTTTTGCTGTTCAATACTGAGAAACAGCCGAACGTTATCTACCAGTGGTTGTGAGACA
>JBATHJ010000316.1:0-3965 GCA_049666625.1 Gammaproteobacteria bacterium
AACAGTTGGGCGTAGCAGCATGCGTATCACAGTAACCGTGTTTAATACACATGAACTGCGAAGACATGAATGATGGCAGTGATGATCATCATGAAAAATAGTGGTAGATGCAGGATATGCCACAACGAAAACAGGCGTTCATACACCCTGAAGGCTGCGACTTGTCTTAATCTCAGCATGTATTGTTTGACGGTATCACCCGCAGCAGCTGTTGCATTGCTGGACGAAATGGATTTGAGAATGCGTTTCTGGGTGCGGCGAGTACTGATGCCTAGTTGCAGCACGTGCCACAGGCTGGGAATGATGCCAGCATAGATCTGTAATGCTTTTGCTTCCAGCTGGTTAAGTTCTGCTACCTGGGATTCTCCGATGGCGCTATTTCCGCTGAGTGCCTGGTGGTCAGTGCTGGCCTGTTTTTTAAGTTCGGCCAGAGAAATTTTTGTGCCATACAGGCCATGATGTATATGGGTATATATATAGCGTCCGACCAGGCCGCTGCCCGCGACCAGTAACATGCAGATCAGGGCGATGTTGCTGTTGGTAGAACCGAGGTGAAAATTGGAATGAAACAGGATCATCACCGGGCCGACTACTCCCAGCAACATATGAAATCCAAACCAGAATCGAATTGGTATCAGGCGGGTCATGAACGCGACGCGCTTGCTCAGTGGGTAGAGCAATAGCACCAGCATCAGGCTGGCGCCAGTAATTCCCAGGATATATCCCGCGCCGGTTTCTGCGCTAAGATAGTTATTGTCACGGTTGTTCCAGCCAAATATAAGTAGCGCAATGATGCCCAGGCTGAAAAGATTGCTCACCAGCATTAAAAATAGCTTGCGAATAATTCCCCGAGAGTTTGCTGCGCGTGGCTGAGCGGCATTTGTTTCTAGCACGGGATTAGCTGCCGGGGTTTGTATATTCATAGGGTTATCAACTGGATGAAAAAAATAACTACCGGGTCCGTCTGGATAAGTGGCGTCTGTTTGCTATATTTTAGTTAATAAGCTCGCAATTTTCTGGAAGTGAGCTGCGAAAAATCGCCGTTCATCCGACATCTACCAGTGCACCTGGTTCGAATTATTTATATCCAGATATTTAAAGCTAGTCTCCGTACCTTAAAAGAAGCTTAAGGCTATGATTTTCAGTCGAGTACATACATGTCGATAACCATATGGGTATACCTGCTGCCCGCGATGATGATTATTGGATTTTACCAGTGGCGGCGCAGCAGTCGCCATCGTGGCAGTCAGCGACTTCTTGATGAGAGTATTGCCAGCGGGATGACCGAGCCGTCATCACTGCACCCGCTGGTCAATATGACACGCTGCCTGGGCTGTGGCGTTTGCGTCAAGGCCTGCCCGGAAAAAAATGTGCTGGGAATTATCCACGGCAAGGCCCACCTGGTGAACCCGACGCATTGTATCGGCCACGGCGCCTGCAGGACGGCCTGTCCGTTCGATGCCATTGAGCTGGTATTCGGCACTGAAAAACGCGGCATCGATATACCCGAGGTGAACCCGGATTATCAGACCAATGTGCCGGGAATATTTATCGCCGGCGAGCTGGGTGGAATGGGTCTGATACGCAACGCGGTCAACCAGGGCATCCAGGCGGTCACCTCCATCAGCAAGCTTGAAGGCATCGGCAAGTCGCATCCGCTGGATGTGTTGATCGTCGGCGCCGGCCCCGCGGGCATCGCGGCCTCACTGGCGGCGAAAGATAAAAAATTGCGCTTTGTCACAGTTGAGCAGGATTCGCTCGGTGGCACCGTGTCACACTACCCGCGTGGCAAAATCGTCATGACCGCGCCGGTGGATTTGCCCATCGTGGGAAAAATGCATTTCAAGGAAACCACCAAGGAAGCGCTGATGGAATTCTGGGAAGGTATTATCGAAAAAGCCGGCTTGCAAATTAACGCCAATGAGCGCGTTGAAAGCGTGGCCCACGATGCGTCGGGATTCAGTGTTAAAACATCCAGGCAAACATACCAGACACGTGCCATTTTGCTGGCAATTGGTCGCCGCGGTACGCCACGCAAGCTGGGCGTGCCGGGCGAAGAAATGACAAAAGTAGTGTATCGCCTGATTGATCCGGAACAATACCAACAGAAAAATGTACTGGTGGTTGGCGGTGGTGATAGCGCGCTGGAAGCGGCTATCAGTATTTCAGAAGAGGCGGGTAGCCAGGTGACTATTTCGTATCGCAGTGAGTCATTTTCGCGCGCGAAAGAAAAAAATCGCCAGCGCCTGTCCGAGGCCGAAAAAAAAGGCCGCTTACGTGTGCTGATGAAATCAAGTGTCAAACAAATTGCAGCTGATAATGTCGTTATAAATGCAGACGGAAGTGAAGTCTGTATCGACAACGATGCGATCATTGTTTGCGCAGGCGGTATTCTACCGACCGCATTTTTGAAAGATATTGGAATTAGTGTTGAAACAAAATTTGGAACTGCATAGTGATTAGATATTTTACCGGCATCATTTTATTGCTTGCCATACTTTGTGCCGAAGCGGCAACCATGGCAGATGTAAAAATGGCCATTCGTAGTCGCGATTTTTCCAAAGCCGTTACTATTCTGAAGCCGCTGGCAGCCTCGGGTGACAAAGAAGCGCAATACCAGCTTGCGGTGATGTATCGCAATGGACAGGGCACCACAGAAAATGCGCGAGAAGCTTTCAGGTGGATGGGCAAGTCAGCTACCCAGGGCTTTGCGCGCGCGCAATACACGCTTGCTAGCTATTACGAAGAAGGCGTTGGTACCCCGCAGGACGCCAGCAAGGCAATGAGCTGGTACAGCGCAGCTGCAAAACAGGGCTATCGTAATGCAGAAAAACGTCTGAAGGATTTAAGCGAGGCGGGTGTGGGCAACGCGGCATCAGGCGGGGTGAGTGATGAGACTGCCTTGTTGCAGGCAGTTACGGCGAATCAAATCGAAAATGTAAGAGCACTGCTGGAAAAAGGCGCAAATGCAAATGCGCGTGATGAACAAAAGCGACCGGTATTGCTGCAGGCTGTTTCGCGCAAGAACGCCGCCATGGTTGCACTGCTGTTAAAGCATGGCGCGAATGCAGATGCTGCCGATGCGTATAAAGACAGGCCCTTGATGCTTGCTGCCAGCCAGGGCGATGTCACCATGGTACGTGCACTGCTTAAAAAAGGCGCCAGTACTGATGCCAGGGACGCAAATGGAAATTCGGCGCTGATGCTGGCGGCACGCAAAGGGCACCACGCTGTGGTCGATGTGCTGCTTGCGCACAAGGCCTCGCATAAACTAAAAAATCGTGACGGTGAAACCGCAATCGAGCTTGCCTCACGTGCCGGTCATAAACAGGTTGTCGATGGCCTGGTGAAATACGGCGCACGCCTGCCATCAAGCCAGGCGGCAGGATTAAGTGCCAGCCAGAAACTGGCGGCGTTGAGCAAGGGCGCTGATACGGTCTACAAAAACTGGACACCGTTAATGATAGCCTGCTGGCGCGGACAGGCCGACGTGGCCGAGTTGTTATTGAAAAAGGGCAAGGATGCCAACCAGCGAGACGCGGAGGGCCATACCCCGCTGACGCGCGCGGCATTTCAGGGGCATGATGCAGTGATCGATTCGCTGCTGCGTCACGCTGCAAAAAAGGATTTAGCGGGCAAGCACGGTAAAACAGCGCTGATATGGGCCGCCGAAAATGGTCATCAAAAATCGGTAGCACGATTAATAGACGCTGGTGCAAACCTGAATGCACAGGATAAATCCAGCCGTGGTGCACTGCTGTATGCATTTGGCGGCGGTCATGAGGGGATTGCTGATGCGCTGCTCAATGCAGGCGCAAAACCTGGCAGGGCACTGTTGCGAGGTCGTAATGAACTCATGATGGCGGCCGCCAGCATGTCGCCCGAGATGGTCAGGCGATTGCTGTCGGCCGGTGCGGATGCGGGCCTGGCTGATGAATCAGGCCACAATGCGTTGTGGTATGCAG
>JBATHJ010000317.1:0-3066 GCA_049666625.1 Gammaproteobacteria bacterium
GTCTAAAACCGAACACGCTGGTGTCATTCGCCATGATCAGGCCGTTACCGACAAATTGCGCACCCAGGTAATAATCCGTGCCGGTGCTTTCTGTCGCGGGTACGCCACCAGAAGCAACCGTGCTGCCGACCCTGGAAAAAGTTAAATCTGCACTGACTTGTGTTTTCTCGGTAAGCGGCTGGCTGCCACCGACAGTAATTGTCTGGCTGTTGGACGTGCGGTCACGTGCGAGCTGGTAGATTTGTTCGATGCTCAGGGTTTGCATCAGTTCTTCAATACTGGCTTCTGTTCTGCCAATCAGCGCATTGCTCGCAGTGAGTATGGGTGATTTACGCAAGAAGGCGTTGAGGTAGGCGGTCTGTCCGCTCTCGAAACGCATATTGGTATTGATCTGCGCGATGTTGACCGTTTTGAAGACCGTGTCATAGTCAATCAGGCCAAATGCAGAGAATGCTTTATCACGATACTGGATTTCAGTCCCGGTGCTGATGTGGTCGTCAATACCATCGACAGTTTGAATAATGTGAAACAGGGTCATGTCCCAGTAGTTGAAGAATGTGCCGGTTTCAAAAGTAAGGCCATATAACTTCTTGTGATCATTCAGCGATGACTTGTCTGTGGTCTCGACCGGTAAGCCTGCCAGTATATTGAGTCGCATATCCGGCGTTATCTGGTAACCCGCCGATGCGCCGTCAAAACGGTTGAGCAGGCCGCCGATACGCAGTGTTTGTCTGCCGACGCGTGCAGAAGAACCGCTATCTCTCAGGCTGAAATCATAATACATCTCGATAAACCGAAATTCATTTTTGGTGTCATCGTTGAGGAAATCATAGGTGTCGTCAGCCGTAAACTGGATGCGATGCTCAACGTTGTCGTTCTTTATAATGTTGGTGATATCAAAAAAAGTAATCAGCTGCGACAGGGTATTGAAAGAACCCGCGTCTGACGTGGTTACGGTATCGTGCCGATAAAACTGCGACAGGCTGCCGTAGGTATCAACCCTGTAACCAGGTTTGTCTGTGGTCATGCGCATTTTGTCCCTGGGCGCTGCGGTTTCGGTGAGCAGGCCGGACAGGCGTTGCTTGACGCGATCTGTGGCTTCACCTTCAGGATAGCGTGAAATATATTTTTCATACAATGCGCGCGCATGCGCTTTCTGGCCATTGCGATGACGTGCCAGTCCGAGTAACTCCAGTGCTTCACGTGAGTACTTGTTTTCACCTGAGGCATCAATCGCACCAAAGTAACGAACAGCCTGCGCGTAGTTTGCATTGGTGAATTCTGATTTGGCGCGCAGCATCAGGCTGTCGAGCTGGGTGTCAGACAGGGATGATTTGTTGGCAGTTGATGAAGTCGCGCGTGCAGTCACCGGTTTAGAAGTAGCAGGCCTGCTCAGCGCGGTTTTGTTTGATAAGGCAATTTCCTTGCCATCGACGGTATTGACCCAGGCGCCCGGGAATTTTTTCTGTAATTGTTTTGCGTATGCCCCGGCCTGTTTGCGCGTGTTGAAAAATCCAAGATTGAGGCGCTCCCATTGTTTGCCCTTGACGATGACGCTGGTAACGTAGAGCGTATAACCTTCAAAAAGATTGCTGGCTCCGGCTTGCCAGTTATTGCCAGTGCCAGGCATCGATGCAAGTACCACTGCATATGAAGATGAAGCGGCCAGTACCGGTGTAAATACTGAAGTGCAAAATACACTTATCAGCAGTATTAAATATCGCATGGCCGCAGTTGATTTATAGCGCTGCATTGGAGCGTTCCGATTTAGTGTGCATCATCGCAATGAATCAGCGCATGTTTATATAATGTTTATCTCTAACAGGAGCGGTGAACATCACTACCACTCGGCACTGCTTGGTCGATGTTGGCCCGACTTGGTGCCATCGAAATGACAAGAGCCTGCACAGTCTGTCAGTTCAATAATGGGCGTATTCTTATGCTTGTTAGGAATCTCGCCGCGGTTATAGACATCGGCATGACATCCGGCGCAGTCGGGCCGGTACGCAGAAAACGGCCAGACGATCGCCTGGTTATTCGTGGTATGACAATCTACGCAGAGTGTCGCTGTTCTGTGATCGCCGGGGTAATCGGGCGAATCATGGCGGAACAGTTCCTGAGGCGTCCAGCGCGTTGTGTTGTGGCAGCGTTCGCAATCCAGCGAAGTAACAAAATGCGTGGTTGTTTTTCCTGTCGCCGTGCTGCCGTTATGGCACGAGGTGCACTGGCCGGTAACAGAGTTGTGATCAAAAGATGCGCCCAGCCATGTTGTGGTGTTGTGGCACAGATCACACTCACCCGTGGTTTGTAAATGCGTGGGTGATTTACCGGTTGCGGTACCGCCGTTATGGCAGCTACTGCATTGACCAGTGACGTTGCTATGGTCAAAGCGTACTGCGCGCCAGGTGCGGGTGTCATGGCAGGCGTCGCATTCGTCATTGGTCTGGGGGTGGCCGACCGGCATGCCGGTGGCGGTAAATCCGTTATGACAGGATTTACAGGTGCCGATAACCGCGCCATGATCGACGTGGCCAACGCGGGTAAAGCTGATCGTATTATGGCAATCGTCGCATACGGGTGTACTCAGTATATGAGTGGGGGATTTGCCAGGTGCGATATTGCCATTGTGGCAGCTGTCACATGAACCGACAACGGTGCTATGGTCAAAGCGCGCGCCGCGCCATGAATCCTCTGTGTGGCAGTCGTCACAAAAGTTGCTGCTAGTAATATGCCGGGCATGTTTGCCGGGTGCGCGGCTATTGTTGTGGCAAAGACCGCAGTCAATCGGCGTTCCCTTGAACTGTCCTGCAACGTGGCAACTTGAGCATTCGATAAACTGGTGTTTACCGGTGAGCGGGAACCCGGTTGAAAAATGGTCAAAACCGGCAGCATCATCAGCAGCGTTTACGGTTGATGCAAGCAATGCTAATACAAGTGATAACAGTAACATCATCAATGCTGTGGCGTGGTTGTCAGTATTCAGGGGGAATAGCTTCATGGTCGTGTACCGGTTAGCGGCGAATGTTTATTTCTCTGAAATTTTTGGTGTTGTGGCACTGTATGCAC
>JBATHJ010000318.1:0-3561 GCA_049666625.1 Gammaproteobacteria bacterium
GGTCTGGGGATCGCTGCAGGCGTTACGCCAGTCCCGCTTGAAACTGATGGTGGCTTATTCAACCGTGGCCCAGGTTGGTTACCTGTTTATGGCGTTTCCGCTGGCCGCGGGCACAGGCCTGATTGGCGGAGTAACGGCCTGGAACGCGGCTGCCTATCTCGTGTTTTCACATGCGCTGGCGAAAGCCGCGATGTTTCTCGCCGCGGGTAATTTGCTGCGCTTTGGTGAGCATGATCGCATCGCTGATCTGGATCGAGCGGTACAGCGACTGCCGCTTAGTGTGGCTGCTTTTGCACTTGCCGGGGTGAGTATCATCGGGCTACCACCCAGCGGTGGTTTTATCGGCAAGTGGCTGTTACTCGAAGCGGCGCTGGGCCAGGGGCGATGGGATTTAGCCGCGGTGATGGTTCTCGGTAGCCTGCTGGCGACAGCGTATATTTTCAAAGTGGTGGGGCACACGTTCACGCCGGCCAATGTTGCGCACGCACCGGGCAGGGTGCATGCCTGCATGGAATGGGCTGCATTGCTGCTCGCGATTGCGGCGCTGTTGCTGGGATTTGTAGCCGTACCGGTTCTGGCACTGCTTGGCATCGGTGATGTCTTTGCTGCGAGCGGGGTCACGCCATGAACTGGGACGCGTGGATTCCGTTGCTGGTGGTGGCGAGTTCGCTGATACCGGGCCTGGTTATTTTCGGCCTGGCAGAGGACAGCGTGCGCACGCGTATTGGACTCAACCTCGCCGGTGCCCTGATCAAATTCGTCCTGGTCGGCTGGATGCTCTGGGGGGTTTATCAGGGACATCATTATGAAACCCGGCTGATGTTGTTACCGGAGCTGGAACTTGTGTTGCGCGCAGGCCCGCTGGCACTGTTGTTTGTTACCCTGTCAACCGTGCTGTGGTTAGTGACCACGGTGTATGCGATTGGCTACCTCGAAGGCTCGCCACACCGCAGTCGTTTCTTCGGCTTTTTCAGTCTTTGCGTGACCGCCACTGTTGGCGTGGCGCTGGCTGGCAACCTGATTACTTTCCTGTTGTTCTACGAACTTCTGACGCTGGCGACATATCCCTTGATCGTGCATCGCGGTACAGAAGTGGCGCGGCGCGCAGGACAAACCTATCTCGTCTATACCATGCTCGGTGGCGCCTTGCTGTTGCTCGGAACTGTGTGGCTGTACAGCCTGACAGGCACGCTTGAATTCACCCCGCGCGGTTTTCTCAGCGAAATCGGAGAGCAACATCATTCGGCGTTGATAATCATTTTTTGTTTACTGATTGCCGGACTGGGAGTAAAGGCGGCGCTGGTGCCACTGCACGGCTGGCTGCCGCAGGCGATGGTTGCACCGGCCCCGGTGAGTGCCTTGCTCCATGCCGTGGCGGTGGTAAAGGCGGGCGCGTTCGGCATCGCGCGCGTGGTCTACGAAGTATTCGGGGTTGAGTTTGCTGCCACACTGGGTTTGATGCTGCCACTGGCGTGGCTGGCGGCAATCACTATTATTTATGGTTCGATACGCGCACTGTTTCAGGATGACCTCAAACGTCGACTCGCGTTCTCGACGGTGAGCCAGGTGTCGTACATTACCCTGGGCATAGCCATCGCCGGACCCATCGCAACCATTGGTGGACTGGTACACCTGGTGCACCAGGGGCTGATGAAAATCACCCTGTTTTTCTGCGCAGGTAACCTGGCCGAGACCCTGGGGATTCACAAGGTGAGTGAAATGAATGGTGTTGGCAGGCGCATGCCGTGGACCATGGCGGCGTTCACTATCGGTGCCTTCGGCATGATTGGCGCACCACCGCTGGCCGGTTTTATCAGTAAATGGTACCTGGGAATGGGTGCACTGGAGGCGGGTCAGGACTGGGTGGTTCTGGTACTGGCCGGCAGTAGCCTGCTCAACGCGGCGTACTTTTTGCCCATATTGCACGCTGCCTGGTTGCGCGAACCGCCGCAGACATGGCCGGAGGAGCGCAACTTCGGGCGTAAGGAAACCGCGTGGGCGCTGTTACTGCCACCGCTGCTGACAGCGGCGATGGCACTCGGTGCTGGGATGCTGGCTTCGATGCCTTTCAGTCCACTGGAGTGGGTAAAGCTGATTGCTTCGCGCGAGTTCTATTCGCCATGATCGCGCCAGGCTTTTCGTTAACTTTATTACTGCTTGTCGCCTGGCCGTTGCTGCTGGTGGCGGGGCTGGTTTTTG
The DNA here is from genome assembly GCA_049666625.1 of Gammaproteobacteria bacterium. Taxonomy (GTDB): domain Bacteria; phylum Pseudomonadota; class Gammaproteobacteria; order SZUA-229; family SZUA-229; genus JASBSR01. Next base: position 2,200 of record JBATHJ010000318.1, read on the forward strand.
AGGGCTCGCGCGCAACGCTATTGAAACTTGTGCCGTGGTCTGCGCTGCCGGTACTGGTGGCTGCGGCAGTTCTCGCGACAGATAAGCTGCAACTGCCTTTTGTCATGCTGGGCAGTGGCCTGGTGCTCGATGCTAGCGCGCGCGTGTTCCTGTTATTGAACGCAGGTTTGTGGCTGGCGACCGGGTTGCTGGCGGGTTCAAAGTTACGCGGCGCCGGTGCCGAACGCTTTGCAATTTTACTGTTGCTGGCGATGGCGGGGAGCTTCTGTCTTGCGCTGGCGGCCGACGCGGCACTGTTCTTTGCTGCTTCGACGCTGACAGCGTATAGCCTCTACGCCATGCTGGCGTACCAGGCAGATGCCAGTGCACAACCGGCGAACCGGGTGCTGTTAGTGCTGCTGGTGGTGAGCGATCTGCTGGTGTTTGAACTCTTGTTGTTGCTCGGGCAATCGGCTGGAAGCGTTGATTTTACAGCGCTGCGCCAGGCGCTGGTTAACACTGACAATCGGGGCCTGGTTGTGGCGCTGTTGCTGTTCGGTTTTGGGATCAAGACGGGTGTGTTAGGTGTCCATTTCTGGCTCAAGCCTGTATTCGTCAGCGCGATGCCAGCGTTACGCCCGGCATTGACTGGATTTATGTTCAGTGCCGGCCTGCTGGGCTGGTTACGTTTGCTGCCAGCGGGCGAACTCTACCTGCTTGATATGGGCGCAGGTTTACAGTGGCTGGCGTGGGCCACGCTGGTGTACGCAGTTGTGCTGGGGATGTTGCATGTACATCACCGCGCCTTACTCGCATATGCTGCGATTGTGCTAGGCAGTCTGTGGTTAGTGTTGCTGGGCGCGGCGCAGCCATCCCTGCTAGTCAGTAATGCAATCACATCAACGATATATGCCACGGTGCTGCAAGCGGGATTTGCCATCACCGCCTTGCTGTTAGCGGGCAGGTGTTCCTTACTCACAGAGGCAGTGTCACTGCGGTTTTTGTTCGCCGGGGTGCGCTGGCTGGCGGTGTTATTGCTTGTTACCGCACCGCTCGGTGTTGCCGCTGCAGTGCAGGGGTTTAATGATGCAGTGGCAATGCAGCTGGACTGGGTGGCAGCTGCAATTACTTTCCTGGCAGTGCGCGGAGTGTTACTGATGCCGGCTTCTATAAATGCTGATGCTGGCGACCATACTTTACATAGTGATGTTCAGCCGGCAGCAGATTTGCAGGGTGCCAGGAGCCTGCTGGTTTCAATCGCGTTAACCCTGGCGGCCTTGCTCGCAGCAACTTATAACCTGAGTTTGCAGTGGAACTCCGGGCTCTTGCAGTCTGGGTTGATGATTGCTGCCGCAGCCGCAGCTGCCTGGCTTGGTGTTGCGC
>JBATHJ010000319.1:0-21098 GCA_049666625.1 Gammaproteobacteria bacterium
TTCGAACGCCTGAAAGCACTCCTGAACAGTGATCAGGGCGAGGTGCAGGTTAGCCTGAAATTTGGCGACCGCGCCGGTATTGCCTGCCTGCGTGGCAACGTAAGCGCCGAGCTGGATGTGCTTTGCCAGCGCTGCCTGCAACCGATGACGATTGCAGTCAGTGGCGGGTTTTTGTTCGGACTCATTAGCAGTGAAGACGAAATGGATGCTTTGCCTGGTGATATGGAACCGTTGCTGGTGATGGATGCAGAGCAGTCCTTGATCGACATTGTCGAAGACGAGTTATTGTTATTGCTGCCACAGGTAACTGCGCACGCAGAAGCGTGTTCCGAGTACCTGTTGCAACAGGACGAACGCCGACAGGCGGACAAGATGGCATCCAGTCCGTTTGCGGTATTAAAAAATTTGATGTCAGATAAAACGTAAACACATAACAGGAGAAATCCGTGGCCGTTCAAAAAAGTCGAAAAACACGTTCCAAGCGTGGCATGCGTCGCTCGCACGATGCGCTTGTTGGTAAGTCGATATCCGTCGATTCAACCTCAGGAGAAACCCATCTCCGTCACCATGTCACCCCCGATGGCTTCTATAAAGGCCGTAAAGTGGTTGAGACTGGTGACGTTTTTGAGGAATAGTGACGCGCCTGCTGACAGGCGGATAATCCAGGGCACGAAACATGGCTGAGCTTGCGACCATTGCGATTGATGCAATGGGCGGAGACTTTGGCCCGGACGTGATCGTCCCTGCGGCAGCGCAAGTGGTGAAAAAACGCCGCAATGTGCACATCATTCTCGTCGGTGATCGGGACAAAATCCAGGCCAGTGCTACGCAGCATGGTGTTGCTATCAATGATCGCATTGTGATTCATCACGCCTCCGAAGTAGTGGAGATGCACGACGAACCCGGCATGGCGATTCGCAAGAAAAAAGATTCATCCATGCGTGTCGCCATCAACCTGGTCAACGAGGGACAGGCGCAGGCCGTGGTCAGCGCGGGCAATACCGGGGCCTTGATGGCAATTGCAAAGTTCGTGCTCAAAACCCTGCCGGGCATCGACCGGCCTGCCATCAGTACCACCATCCCTTCGATCACCGGGCATACCCACATGCTTGACCTGGGCGCAAACGTTGATTGCACTGCCGAACACCTGTTTCAGTTTGCGGTGATGGGTTCGGTGCTGGCCGAGGCAATCGATAATGTCGAGCGTCCCCGCGTCGGCCTGCTCAATATTGGTACCGAAGCCATGAAAGGCAATGCACAGACCAAGCAGGCGGATGCGCTGTTGCAGAGCGCACCGATCAATTACATCGGTTTTGTCGAAGGCAATGATATTTATAACGGGCGTACAGACGTGGTCGTGTGTGACGGCTTTGTCGGCAATGTTTCGCTCAAAACCTCCGAAGGCGTGGCCAAAATGGTAAGCCATTTTATGCGCCAGGAATTCAGTCGCAACTGGCGCAACAAGCTGGCGGGACTGATTGCAATGCCAGTCCTCAGGGCGTTTCGCAGCCGTATTGATCCGCGTGCCTACAACGGCGCCAGCATGCTGGGTCTGCAGGGTATCGTGATTAAAAGTCACGGTAGTGCAGACGTTTTTGCCTACGCCAATGCCATCGAAATTGCATTACTGGAAATTCGAAAATCTGTGCCACAGCATATTCGCGAACGCATGGAACCCATACTGGAGCGAGTCGTTTGAACTACGCAAGAATTGCAGGAACCGGCAGTTATCTACCTGAAAAGATCCTCACTAACAAGGATCTCGAAGCCATGGTGGAAACCAGCGACGAGTGGATACGCGATCGCACCGGTATCGAAGAGCGCCACATCGCGGCCGATGATGAATTTACCGTTGATCTCGCCGAACATGCTGCGCGTCGTGCGCTCGAAGCGGCGGGGAAAACCCCGGCTGATATCGATCTAATTATCGTCGCCACGACCACGCCGGACCGGGTGTTCCCGAGCACTGCGTGTTTGCTGCAGCAACGCCTGGGTGTGCACGGCTGTGCCGCCTTCGATGTACAGGCGGTGTGTACCGGATTTGTTTATGCGCTGGGAATCGCCGATCGCTTTTTTCGTGCAGATTCGACCAGATGTGCGCTGATCGTCGGCGCGGAAACCCTGTCACGCATTGTCGACTGGACCGATCGCGGTACCTGTGTGCTGTTTGGTGACGGTGCCGGCGCGGTGGTGCTGGAAGCCAGTGAAGAGCAGGGTATTCTGTCATCCCATCTGCATGCCGACGGTGCTTACGAGAGCCTGCTGACCGTACCCTACGGTGTATCCACCGGCGCCAGCCAGCTGCTCGAAGGCCATGGCGGCATTACCATGAAAGGCAACGAAGTATTCAAGATGGCGGTCAACACGCTGGGCCGCATTGTCGATGAAACCCTCGAATACAATAATATGAAAAAGTCTGATGTGAACTGGCTGGTGCCGCACCAGGCGAATATGCGCATCATTAATGCAACTGCGAAAAAACTCAGCATCAGCCGTGATCATGTTGTGGTTACAGTTGACAAACACGGTAATACCTCGGCGGCGTCGGTGCCGCTGGCGCTTGATGTCGCGGTACGCGATGGCCGTATCAAGCGCGGTGAAATATTACTGCTCGAAGCCTTTGGCGGCGGCTTCACCTGGGGCTCCGCCCTGATCCGCTACTGAGCCGCTGATGCGTCTCACAGGCAGCGTTCCGGTACTCGGCTGCAACGACCTTGATGCCTGCCTCGCGTTTTACCAGGCTGCGCTTCAGTTTGTCATTATCAACAAGCGCCAGTCTGATCAGGGTATCGAATGGGTGTACCTGGCTTCGGGCGGCTGTTTTCTGATGCTCGAAAAACGCGCTGAGTCCGATCGTGACAGCCGGGCACCCTCGCGCTTATATCTTTACACTGACGATGTCAGGCAATTGCATCACTATCTGCAGGCGAGGGGGTATGCGCCGGGTGCACTGAGTGTTACCGACTACGGCATGCAGGAATTTGATATCCTCGATCCCGAAGGCCATCGTTTGTCTATCGGTGAAAAAGCCTGAGCGGCAGGCAAATGCCCGCAGAGCGCCACAAACCTCGCATTTTCAGTCTAGAATCTAAATTAAGTTCATATACCGAACGCACTATTCACTAGATATAAAATACGGGAGACCTGGATGAAACCAAGAACACCACTGACTCAAATTTCTGTCACTCTGCTGGCGGCATCAGCCATCATGCTCGGTGGCTGTACCATCACCGATATTACCTCCAGCACCAGCGGTACCCTCGACGCGGTAACGCCCGATATCACCCTGAATCGTTTTGTCGATACCCGTATTGCCTCGATACAGCAGGAAGCGGCCGGCGGCGAAGGTGAAAATCTTGAAGCACTTGCGTACCTGCTGGGCAGGCAGGACAAGGACGAATTTTCCGGCTGGATGCAGCTGCACTATGATGAGCTGTTCACCGGGCTGGGACAGCCGGGTGAGCTGATTTCGCGTATTGAAGCCGTAGAATCGAGAGCGCGAATCTGATTTTTGCGAGCTTATCTTGAAAAAAACCCGCCATAATTCGAGGCGGGTTTTTTTTGCTGTTTTTTTATCAGGCAGTGAAATTACTTTATTGTCCGGTAATATTCTAATGTATTGTTTTTGTAACAATTTTTCGTTGTGTTGTGCGTAAATGCTGATATAGAATAAGCGCTCGATTAAATATGATGTATGGAGCTGTAATGTCAGAACGTGAAACCGGTACGGTCAAATGGTTTAACAATTCCAAGGGATTTGGATTTATAGAAAGAAAAGATGGTGAAGACGTTTTCGTTCACTTCAATCAAATTCGAGGTGATGGTTACCGCACATTGAACGACGGCCAGCAGGTCGAGTTCAGTGTCACCAAAGGCGAGAAAGGTTTTCAGGCTGAGGACGTCGTTCCTTGCTAAGCCAGGTTTAACGGTGCATTAACTGCACTGTTAAACTTTCTGGATTGTTGTTTGTTGAAAGCTGCCAGTTTTGTGCTTGCAGCGTTGGTTTTTTGCAGCTGCTGATGTACTAACTGCTTTCCGCGCGGCTGATCATGTCTTTGGCATGGGCAAGCGATTGTTGGGTGATTTCAACGCCGCTGAGCATGCGTGCAATTTCTTCCACCCGTTGTTTAATATCAAGCTCATCAACCTGTGTGCGCGTTGTTTTTCCGCGGCTTTGTTTGTGTACGCGAAAATGCTGGTGTGCCTGTGCGGCGACCTGGGGCAGATGGGTGATGCACAGCACCTGGTTGCCGGCACCGAGTGTGCGTAAATGCTGCCCCACGATTTCTGCGATGCCGCCACCGACACCGCTGTCAACTTCGTCAAATATCAGGCTATGAATCTTGCTGTGGCTCGCCGTGATCATCTGAATGGCAAGACTGATGCGCGCAAGTTCGCCACCCGAAGCAACACGTGCCAGCGGTTTGCAGGCCTGTCCTGCATTTGCTGTGACATTGAATTCAACATTATCAATTCCATGCGCGGTAAATTTGTTATCTGCCGATGACACCTTGATTTCAAACTTGCCGCCACGCATGCCCAGGGTTTGCATTGACTGGGTAATCTTTTTATTGAGCTTTTGTGCAAATTGTTTGCGGCTGTCGCTGAGTTTTTTCGCGGCTTCCTGGTAGCGTTTATCTAAATCCTTGTGACGTTGCTGAAGTTCTTCGAGCCTTTCATCGGCGTGGTCGAGCTCGTGGAGTTCGTGGCTTAGCTGTTCGTGCAGCTCGACCAGTTTTTCAGGTTCGACGCGGTGTTTTCGCGCGATATCATGTATGTCCTGCAGGCGCTGTTCAATATCGGCGAGCGCGCTAGCGTCCATATCGAGTGAATCGGCATAATGCCGTAACTGGCTGATGGATTCTTCTATTTGCGCCAGCGCATCATTGAGCAATTCACTGACGGGAACGAGGCTTTCGTCGAGTTCGGAAATTTGCTGCATCGATGCCAGCACACGCGCAAGTGATGACTGAATGTTGAACTCGTCGTTCTGCTGCAATATATCCAGGCCCTGTTGCGTGGTACTGGTCAGGCGTTCAGAGTTCGCCAGGCGTGAATGTTGTTCGTTGAGTTCGCGCAGTTCATGGCTGCCGAGCGCCAGCGCATCCAGCTCCCGGGTCTGAAAACGCAGCAGGTCCATGCGGTGATTACGTTCGCTGCTGGCATGCAGAAGATGGTCCAGTTGCTCCTGGATCAGCTTGTGTTCGACAAAAAGATTGCTCACCGCTTCGATCAGTTCGCGGTGCCCGGCAATTTCGTCGAGCAACTGTCGCTGTACCACTGGTTTCATCAGCGACTGGTGTTCATGCTGGCCGTGGATGTCAATTAACATTTCACCCAGCTCTCGCAATAACTGCAAGGTGACGGGTGTGCTGTTGATGTAGGCGCGTGAGCGGCCATCGCTCGCAATGCGTCGGCGCAGAATGCACTCGTCATCGGCGTTGAGTTCTTTTTCTACCAGCCAGGCACTGACGTTGTTGAGTTTATCAATATTAAATTCGGCAATTATTTCTGCATGATCCGCGCCCTGCTTGATGCTGTCCGAGTCGGCGCGATCACCCAGGACAAGTCCGAGTGCGCCAAGTAAAATGGATTTACCGGCGCCGGTTTCACCGGTGAGGGCAGTCAGGCCGTTGCCAAGTTCGAGTTCGAGCTGGTCAATAATGGCGTAATTTCGGATCGTTAAATGTGTCAGCATGTGTCGATCTGGCGCTCAGCTCCAGTGCAATTTGGCTCGAAGAATTTCAAAATAACTGTGCCCGGGTGGGTGCAGCAGGGTCAGCAGTTTTGACTTGCGCTGGATTTTTACAATATCGCCGTGCTCAAGGTCATGCGAGATCTGGCCATCACAGGTCACCTGGGCAACTGCATGTGCATTATGTCCAACAATAATTTCAACCACGGCTTCGGCCTTGATAACCAGCGGCCGGCTGCTCAGGGTGTGGGGACAGATCGGCACCAGCGCGATGGCCTGCAGGCCGGCGTGCATAATCGGGCCGCCACTTGAAAGCGCGTAGGCGGTCGAGCCCGTGGGTGTAGCGACTATGAGTCCATCGGCGCGCTGGTGGTTTACAAATTTGCCATCAACGCGGATTTCAAAATCAATCATGCGTGCGACATCGCGTACATGCAGTACCACGTCGTTAAGTGCATCAGAGCTGAACATGGTTTTGCCATCGCGCAGCACACTGGCGCTGAGCATGAAGCGTTCGGCCTTCAGGTAATCGCCTTCGAGAATTTTATCCAGCGCGGTTTCAAAATCACCCGGTGGCACATCGGCAAGAAAACCCAGCCGGCCAATGTTAATGCCGACAAGCGGTACTTCGTAATCGGTAATTGAGCGTGCGGCGTTGAGTATGGTGCCGTCACCACCGATAGTAACCACCAGGTCGCTGTTTGTCGCGAGGGTTTTTCTGTCGACAATCTTGCTGCCGCAATCATCTTCTGACTTGCAAATACCGGTGGCACTTTCGTCCAGCAGTACGCTGAGATTTTTTTTATGCAGGTACTTGACCAGGCGCGTCAGCGTATCTCTGACGATATCAGATTCGGGTTTTACAATAATGCCGATGGTGTGAAATTGCATGGCGCTACATTAGCACGTCATGAAAAGGCTGCCATCACTTGCGGCTGTCTTTTTTGAGTTGATAGAGCAGGTCATGTGCCTGCTTCGGGCTCAGCGCATCAACGTCCAGATCGCGTATACGTTCCAGTACCGGGTGCGGCCGGTCACTGAACATTTCAAACTGGCCGGTGACCTGGTGCGCCTCCACGCTTTGCTGTTCGAGTTCTACCAGCTTGGTGCGTGCCAGCTGGATCACGCTGAGCGGGACGCCGGCGAGCTGTGCCACCTGCAGGCCATAACTCTGGTTGGCCGGGCCGGGTTTGACGCTGTGCAGAAAGACGATGCGTTCACCGTGCTCGACAGCATCGATATGCACATTGGCAATGCCGGCGAGTTCATCCGGCAATGCGGTAAGTTCGAAATAGTGCGTGGCAAACAGGCAGTAAGAGCGGTTTTTGACGGCGAGGTGATGCGCGCAGGCCCAGGCCAGCGAGAGCCCGTCAAAGGTGCTGGTGCCACGACCGATTTCATCCATCAGTACCAGGCTTTGCTCGGTGGCGTTGTTGAGTATGTTCGCCGCTTCGGTCATTTCCACCATGAAGGTGGAACGCCCGCTGGCGAGATCATCAGCCGCGCCGATGCGGGTAAAAATTCTGTCGATGGGCCCGATCATGGCTTTTTTTGCCGGCACATAACTGCCGATGCAGGCGAGCAACACGATCAGTGCGCTCTGGCGCATGTAAGTAGATTTACCGCCCATGTTGGGGCCGGTGATGATGTTCATGCGCTTGCTGTCGCTGAGCAGGGTGTCGTTGGCAATGAAGACTTCATCGCGCACCTGTTCGACCACGGCGTGGCGGCCGTCTTTAATATGTATGCCGGGTTTGTCGACAAGTTCGGGGCAACAATAATCCAGGTGATCTGCGCGTTCGGCAAGGCAGGCGATGCAATCGAGTTCGGCCAGCCCGCGCGCACAGTCCTGCAGTGTCTGCAAACTTTCCAGCAGTTTATTCAGCAGTGCATCATAGAGTGATTTTTCCAGCGTGAGTGCGCGCTCGCGTGCGCTCAGTACCTTGTCTTCATATTCTTTGAGTTCTTCGGTGATAAATCGCTCGGCGCCTTTCAAAGTCTGACGGCGCACGTAATTCTCCGGTAATTTGTCTGATTGCAGGCGACTGACTTCGATGTAATAACCGTGCACCCGGTTGTAACTCACCTTGAGGGTTTTAATGCCGGTGCGTTCGCGTTCGCGCAGTTCTAGTTTGACCAGGAAATCATCGGCATGGCGACTGAGTGCGCGCAGCTCGTCGAGCTCGACGTCGAAACCTTCGGCAATGACACCGCCATCTCGAATCAGTACCGGCGGGTTTTCACGTATCGCCGATTGCAATAAATCGACAATGCCAGGGTGCTCGCTGATTGTCTGCGATAAAGTTTTCAGTAACGGCGTATGACTGATCGCCAGCACCTGCTGTATTTCGGGCAGGGTTTGCAGCGACAGGCGCAGCGTATCGAGATCACGCGGGCGCGCAGATTTAAGTGCGACCCGGCTCATGATGCGTTCGATATCACCGATATGGCGCAGGCTTTGCTGACAATCGCGGTAGTGGCCTGAGGCGATGCATTCGCCCACCGCCTGGTGGCGCGCTTTGAGAATCTCGCGGTCACGCAAAGGTTTGTGCAACCAGCGGCGCAGGCAGCGACTGCCCATTGCAGTAGTAGTGCGATCAATGATGGAGCACAGGGTGTTGTCGCTGCCGCCAGAGAGGTTAAATTCGATTTCAAGGTTGCGCCGGCTGGCGGCATCGAGCACCACGCTGTCGTCGATGTTTTCGACCTGCAGTGCAGTGATATGCGGCAGTGCAGTGCGCTGGGTGTCGCGCGCGTATTGCATCAGGCAGCCCGCGGCCATGATCGCAGCACTCATGTGTTCACAACCAAAGCCGGCAAGATCGCGGGTGCCGAACTGTTCGCTCAGCAGGTGTTGTGCGCTGTCGGCCTCGAACCACCACGGTGGCTGGCGGCGTGCGGGCCGGGCGTGTGCTTCAAGCAGGGCTTCGATGTGCGCAGCGTCTTCCGAATAGAGTAGCTCGGCAGGGTTGAGACGTTGCAGTTCGGCCAGCAGGCGTTCGTCGGATTCGAGTTCGAGCACGCTGAAGCGACCACAGCTAATATCCAGCGCGGCGACGCCGTACACGCTGCCGATGTGATGGATGGCCACCAGCAGGTTATCGCGGCGATCTTCGAGCAGGGATTCATCTGTGACCGTGCCGGGGGTAACAATGCGCTGCACGGCACGATCGACCGGGCCCTTGCTGGTCGCCGGGTCACTGGTCTGTTCACAGATGGCGACCGATTCACCCAGCCGAATCAGGCGTGCGAGGTAATTCTCCGCGGCATGGTGGGGCACGCCTGCCATCGGGATGGGTTTGCCGTTTGACTGGCCGCGCGCGGTCAGGGTGATGTCGAGCAGTTTTGCCGCCTTGCGAGCATCATCGAAGAACAGTTCGTAAAAATCACCCATGCGGTAGAACAGCAGGGTGTCGGGGTGGTCGGCCTTGATGCGCAGGTATTGCTGCATCATGGGGGTGTGTTGTTCCGTTTTTTGCTTCAATGCATCTGCCATAATCATTGCATAACTATATAATTATTATATATTTTTAGGTTCGTTCTTGTTTCTTGAATGCGCCTGAAACTGCACAAAAAAGTGTAACTACGGTAATCCCACGCATTAATGATGGTTCTCAGCAGCAGGATTATGCGGCCATCAGTCACTTCTGTTTCGGGGTGATATCGCCAGTGGCCATATTAGGCCGTTCATTAGTGTAAAGCCAACACCCGCGAGTTGCTGTATGCTGCGCATGCGCGATACTTTCTAACAGGTGCTGATCCAGTCATTCGTGCCGCACGCTACGGTTGAAGCGTTCAACGCAGGCGTTCTGTTATAGTCACGCTTGTGGTTGTACCGCAAGCCCGTTACGTTGTTAAATAGCACCTGGATTTTATAACACTGTATTGAATACGCATTCAGCGACGCCAGTTGACCAATAGATAATCGTCTATCAATAATGAAGTTAATATTTATTGGTACATATCTATTAATTTCCTTAAGCTTTTCCAGCAAACGACAGTTTCAGTCAATACGTTATTTAATGGGACGTTCTTGCCTTAGAAAGGTACTAACAGGTATTAACCTGGGGCGATAAGCCCGGGTTTGCCCCTGGCATGGGTTGACAGGTCAAACACCAGTGGTGAAACAGCAGTTTTGTCGAAGCTTCATACATAGATATGGAATCTATACAACGATTCAGTAGTAAAGGCATTTTACTTTCATGGTCAAACTCAGAACCTATGTATTCATCGATTCCCTGCAGCCACAGCTAGCAGAATACCTGGCATCTGTGTCTCAAGGATTCCCACCGGTACCCGGTGACGGGTGTTTATGGGTTGAAGTGGCGCCAGGTATGGCTGTACATCAGGTTACTGATATAGCGCTTAAAGCGACGCAGGTGAAGCTCACACAACAGGTTGTTGAGCGTGCCTTTGGCTCTATGGTGATTCATCACCGTGATCAGAGTGATGTCATTGAAGCAGGCAGGATATTGCTTTCAAGTATCGGTGCGAATGTTGAAGATAGAGACAAGTGCAAAATCGAATGGCAGGAAATAATACATGGTATGACATCAGATCATACCGTTTTGATTAACCGTCAACATCGTGGTGGTTCGATGATGCTGCCCGGCCAGAGTATGTTTATTCTCGAAACACAACCCGCCGGATATATTGTCTACGCTGCCAACCAGGCTGAAAAGGCCGCCAATATCACATTAATAGATGTTCGTGCGGTCGGCGCCTATGGCCGCTTAACCATATCGGGTCGTGAAGCCGACGTGGAAGAAGCCGCTGCGGCTGCGGTTTACGCCGTACAACACCCTTCAAGCACCTGAGCCATGCATCGCCAGGAATTACTCACTTTTTTAAAACAGCATCAAACTCGATTTATGGAAGAGGCGGGTTACCTGTCTCGTGCGATCAGCATCGTTGAGACACAACCCGATTGTTTTGATCGTGAGTTATGGCCGGCACATGTAACAGGTTCTGCCTGGGTTGTCAGTCCGGATTGTAACCGGGTCTTGCTGATGCATCACAAAAAACATGGCCAATGGTTCCAGCCTGGCGGCCATGCTGATGGTGATGCCGATATTCTGCGCGTGGCGCTACGTGAAACTGTAGAGGAGACGGGGCTGGAGTCATCACAGGTAAAACTGTTAGGCAAGGATGTGTTTGATGTGGATATCCATACTATTCCGGCGATCGGTGACGAGCCGCAACATGAACATATTGATGTCCGTTTTCTGGTTGAAATTGATGATAGTCTGGCGGTGCCTGGTAATGATGAATCGCACCAGATTCGGTGGGTCAGTTTGCATGAAATCACGCGTTATAATAATAACCGTTCGAGCTATCGCATGATGGAAAAGACGCGTCAGCTACGTAACAGGCTTGCTGCCTGACTGATTTTACAATAGCGAATGAATGCGCATGACTGTGATCACAAATGCGCATGAGGGTTTTTTTAAGCCAGTCCCCTGCGTCGGTAATCGATCCGGTGGATACTATTCACGAGTATACCTGCCGCACGCAATGCGGTATTCATTGCGCCTGCAGGGTCAGTTGTGATCTACTCGCGTGGTTGCCCGTGTCGTGATGAGAAATCAGGTCTTCAGGGCTTCATGGATATACATATAACTTTATAATTTACATGGGTATATTTCGGTTTGTATTGATGTTTATGCCATGCCGAGGCAGCAAAATAGCGTGATCTGGATGATGTAGATCTGTGACCTGTCAATTGAGCGCCGCCTTTGGTGCACAATGCCAGCCACAGGTCCCGCCACCAGACACATAGACTATTTTCTATGGGTTCTCAATAAAATATCGATTGGAACTACTGATAGGCATGCGACTATGATTTGCACATGCTACAAAAGATAATCGCTGATTCCACAAACAACAGACTAAGCAGGAGATAAATATGTCATCAAAAGCCTACAAAGCAGGCGTGAAGGAGTATCGCGAAAAATATTGGACACCGGATTACATTCCTCTCGACACAGACCTTCTGGCCTGTTTTAAGGTCACCGGGCAGCCAGGCGTACCGAACGAAGAAGTTGCTGCCGCTGTTGCCGCAGAGAGTTCAACAGGCACATGGAGCACGGTCTGGTCAGAACTATTAACTGACCTTGAATACTATAAAGGCCGTGCTTATCGCATTGAAGAAGTTCCGGGTGATGCCGAATCATTTTATGCCTTTGTTGCATATCCAATCGATCTTTTCGAAGAAGGCTCAATCGTAAATGTACTGACTTCGTTAGTTGGTAACGTATTTGGATTTAAAGCATTAAAGCATTTGCGTCTGGAAGATATTCGCTTCCCGATCGCTTACATTAAAACCTGTGGTGGCCCGCCAGCTGGTATTCAGGTTGAACGTGACCGTTTGAACAAATACGGCCGTCCAATGTTGGGTGCAACCATTAAACCTAAATTAGGTCTGTCAGCTAAAAACTACGGTCGTGCAGTTTATGAATGTTTGCGCGGCGGTCTGGACCTGACCAAAGATGACGAGAACGTTAACTCTCAGCCGTTCATGCGCTGGCGTGACCGTTTCGAGTTTGTTGCTGAAGCGATTGATAAAGCACAACGCGAAACTGGTGAACGTAAAGGCCATTACCTGAATGTGACTGCTGCTACACCGGAAGATATGTACAAACGCGCCGAGTTTGCTAAAGAAGTCGGTTGCCCGATCATCATGCACGACTTCCTGACTGGCGGTTTCACAGCCAATACTGGCCTGGCAAACTGGTGTCGCGAAAACGGCATGCTGTTACACATTCATCGTGCTATGCACGCTGTAATCGACCGTCATCCGAAACACGGTATTCATTTCCGCGTATTGGCCAAGTGCCTGCGTCTGTCTGGTGGTGACCATCTGCACACCGGTACGGTTGTCGGTAAGCTCGAAGGTGACCGTAACTCAACACTGGGTTTTGTTGATCAGCTGCGCGAATCATTCGTACCGGAAGATCGTTCACGTGGTGTGTTCTTCGACCAGGACTGGGGTTCAATGCCAGGTGTGTTTGCTGTTGCCTCTGGCGGTATTCACGTATGGCACATGCCTGCGCTAGTGACCATATTTGGTGACGATTCTGTTCTTCAGTTCGGTGGTGGTACACAGGGTCACCCCTGGGGTAATGCTGCTGGTGCTGCTGCTAACCGTGTTGCGCTGGAAGCCAGTGTTAAAGCACGTAACGAAGGCCGCATTATCGAAAAAGAAGCGCGCGATATTCTCACCGAAGCCGCACGCACCAGTCCTGAGCTGGCGATGGCAATGGAAACATGGAAAGAAATCAAATTCGAGTTTGAAACCGTCGACAAACTGGACGTGGCTTAAAACTACGCCCCTGACGATAAACGTAATTAACAAGATTTAAGAATACGAGGATTGATTAATGGCTAACAAATACACAGATGGTGATTTTCAAACAGCCCAAACTCTGGAAACTTTTGGTTTTCTGCCCAAGCTGACGCAGGAAGAGATCCAGGCACAAATTGCATACATTATTGCTAATGGCTGGACACCTGCAATTGAACACGAGCATCCAAATCAGGCAGCTGATCATTACTGGACAATGTGGAAATTACCATTATTTGGCGAACGTGACATTGGTCGAGTAGTTGAAGAACTGGAATTATGTAGTCGTACATATCCGGATCACCATATTCGTTTGCTGGGTTATGACAACTATACCCAGTGTCAGGGTTCTTCATTTGTGGTTCGTGAAGGTCGCGCTTAACTGCATGATTAATGACTTGAAGATTAGTGTACAACTTTAACAACCAATGATGATGCAACGGGGTTAACAATGGCACAAACAGCAACGACACAAACTGCACGTGAGGCTTCACTTGCCAGGCGCCGAGCCCTTACCAGTAAGGGTAAAGCGGCTATTGCTGACACTAAAGCAGCAAATTCGACGCAAGGTAAGCGGCCCCAGGTTCAGGCTGCCAGGATGACAACGACACCAGGCATACCTGCACGCCTGGCATCACGCAAGCGTCGTGATGCAATGTCTGTGAGCGGCAAAGCCGGCATCAGTAGCCCGGATCGCACTCGCAATGCTCCTGAGCATGTGGCCCCGGCATCATTACAGGCAGAGCCTCAACAGGATCAGGCTAAAAAAGGTTGTGGATGTGGTTGCGATGGCACTAAAACCGAATGTAAGTCCGAGATTGCGCGTGGCAACAATAAAGCATTACCTGTCAGGCGTGTACGTACTAACGTAGCAAGTAATCCATCTCGTGCTGTATCACTGGCTCGTCGCCAGGCGATGTCAACAAGAGGTAAGGCCGGAATAAATGCCAGTAGTTCGCCTGCCCAGGTAGCACGTGCTGCTAATTCAGATTTGAGCAGCCGTGAATTGTCCATGGTTTTGCGTGAACAACGTAGCCAGAAAGGCAAGGGTGGTGCTAAAAAATCACAACCTACTGGCCGCACACGACCGAATGCTAAATCCAATACGGGTGCGGCTGCAGATGCTTCGTGGAAAGTGGGTGCCAGTGAAACGGCCCATGGCCAGACCTTAACGGGTACCATGGTGGGTCGTAGCGAGAATGTGACGGGTGATGAGCCAAGCACCTGTCGCACAGTCACCGGTACCGATTATCTGGGTGCTGACATTTTTCGCAAGTTTTGCCAGACCGAAACTGGTAAAACACCGCGTAAGGTTGCAGTCACAACTACCTCACATGGTAATCCAGTGAGTGGTAATAAAGTAGGTCGTGCAAGTAACGTTACTGGTAATGAGCCGGGCACGTGCAAACGTGTAACAGGCAATGAATACATCAGCGCGGAACAGTCACAGGGTTTTTGTGGTGAGTTCATGAAAAAGTCACCGAGCAAAATCAGTAAAACTGAAACGCGCAAGGGAAAAACCCTGACCGGTAATAATGTGGGTCGTTCTGAAAAAGTGACAGGTGATGAAACCGGTGCAAGCCGTGAACTTACTGGCACACAATACATGCAACAAGGTAACGGTCAGGCACCGAGCAAGGTAGGCAAAAGTGCAACCTTACGTGGTGGCAGTGTCAGTGGCACTATGACTGGACGTCATGAGCGTGTGACAGGTGATGAACCAGGCAGTTGCCGCAACGTCACTGGCGACGAATATACCGGCCAGGAGCAATATAGCGGTTTTTGTAGCAAGACAGCGGAACCTGCAGACAGCAAGAGTGGTGTATCCGCCACGCTTAAAGGTAAATACGTTACCGGCACCATGACGGATCGTTCCGGAAAAGTGACAGGTGATGAGCCCGGCACCTGTAAAGTTGTAACAGGTACACCTTATGCAAGCGCTGATCAATATACAAAATACTGCAAACCAGAAGAAGCTGGTTTAGCAGCAGCCCGTACGCAACAACGACGTGCTACACCCGGTATGGTCATGACGGGTCAACAACCCGGTATCGGCGGCAAGATGACCGGTGATAAAAAAGGCGCTTGTGAAAATGTTTCCGGTACGCCTTATGTCGGTGCTGATCAATATGCGGGCGTTTGCCCGGCAACGGCCGCTGACACGGCCAGCCCTGACTATCCGCAGCCGGTAGACGCCGCGTCCTGGAATCAGTTCAGCGTGAAATCACCTGCCGGTGAAGCACAGCAGGCAACAGCCCTGGGCGAGATCACCGGCAACCGTTACGAGCAGGGCATGATTACCGGTCCGTTCGGCATGGCCGCCGGCAAGGTTAGCGGCACAGAAGAAGCCCGCTTTGGACGCAGCAAGCACCTGGATAAAGACAAGACCGTCGTCCCGGCAACGGCAGATATGATCGAGGGCCGTGTCAAGTCACGCATCAGTGGCGAAGGTATGGATTCAGGACAGACAATCACCGGCGATGACTGGGACCGCGGTGACCGCGTAACCGGAACCGAGGGAACCTCGACCATCGGCCGCAACCCGACCATACGCAGTGCGCCAGGTGTTGCGATGGCTGCCGCCATGGCGTCGCAGAAACGTAACGAAGAACTGCCAGTACCGAACAGTAAAGTAACGGGTGGAAGTGGTAACACCGAGAAGGGCTCGTTGATCACTTATTCGGGCGGCGCACGCGGTTAATCAGGGGGTATTCACGTAAGTAATTACGTGGATCGACTGAAATGATGAACTCGCGTAACAGAAAGCGTCGAGTCTCAGCCAGGGCAACGGCTCCGCTGGGAAGGCCAGGTGCAGTAACAACAGGTGTGACACCTGTGCGTGGTACCGGGCGCACGGTCAGGCGGTCAGCGATGACCGCATCACATCCACTGACGGATGTGCGTGAAAACAACAGGCTGTTCGAATATGAGAACAGTGTAAAGGAAGCATTTGACGGCATCGTGCCTGCGCTAAAAAAGATCTCGGCGCTGCAACATGAGGCAGATTTCGTCAATTTGGCACAGCGTATTGCAAGATCGCAACTGGGGTTCGAGTTGCCAACAATACTGCTGGAAGATGCCTGGGTCGATCAACTCGACATGCGCAGTTTGTTCGCATGGTCGTTGTTCGAAACATACCGTCGTTTTAGCGATGACGTGTTTACCAGGGATCCGTTAGGGAATAACGATGAGGAAGCCTTTCAGGCGATGCTTGAAGACTGTGGTTTCCACCTGATGGATGTATCGCCATGCGCCGATGGTCGCCTGGCCCACGTTATCAGGTATGTATTGAGGTTGCCTTCGAAGGCAGTTCGTCGCAGGTCTTATGCAGGTGCGATGTTTGATATCGACGACAGCCTCAACAAGTGGACACGTACCGAACTGGTACGTTTCCGCGAAGGTGTACCGAACACCGCTGATACGCCGACGCGTTATCTGAAAGCGGTTGTGTATCACCACAGCTCGGTGGATCCCGATCACCAGGGTTGTGCAGCACACGGTTCGGACACGGCAAAGGCGGCAGCCGGCGGCCTGTCGAAACTGAAAGGTTTCCAGCAGGCGGTGCAGAACACACATTGTTGTGGTGCATCAATTGACTGCTTGCTGATCGGGATGGATACAGACACAGATGCCATACGCATACATATGCCGGACGCGAATGGCGAGATTGATCTGAAAAATTATATCGACAGCATGGAGGTTTTCGATGCGACCGCACAAATGAGTGCGAGTCAGGCAGAGCAATGGATAGCTGACCACGTTCGCCAGAAAGGCGGTGCGGCACTGGCAGATGGCATGGCACGATTCGTGGCTTATCTGCTGGAAAACAACCTGTCACAGGTCGAGTACGTACGGGCTTACCACGGTGGGCACTACAGCGATATCGGCCATGCCGAAAGATTTATCGGCGCAGGTATCGGGTTTGAAGAAGTACAGCTTCGTAACCTGACGTTCTTCTCCTACCTCAACACGGTTGAGGAGGCGGCCGGTGACCTGGATGTGGGTATCAGCATCCTAAGCGGGCTGAATGTATCGCATGGATTGCCGGTACCTGTTGTGGTCAGGTTTGATTACCACGGCAACGTGCCAGGTGCGCGTGAACGTGCAGAAGAAGATTGCAAGCGGGTGTCGGAAGCGTTCCACAGCCGTTACAGAGGCCTTAGTGAAAAAGGTCTGCTGCACACCCTGCAAGTGGTGCGAGACATCAATGCTGCAGGACAAATTGAGATACTTGAGTGTTCGGTGAAAACCGATGCTGCCGGAGGACACTGATGAAGATTTGCCAGGTTGTGAAGCCACTGGTTTCGACCAACCGTATACCAGGAATGGAGCACAGGCACCTGCAGGTTGTGCGGGACGGTAGTGCGCAGCTGGTGGCAGTTGATCCAGTCGGAACACGGCCCGGTGACTGGGTGATCTGTGTCGGCAGTTCCGCAGCGCGTGAAGCGGCCGGTAGTAAAGAATATCCGAGTGATTTCACGATCGTAGGCATTATCGATCACTGGGATCCGGAAGAAAACGCTTCGGCGTAAGACGCGAAATGGAAATCATGCAGGTAATGGGGCCGCTGGTTTGTACACGTCGTGTCGATGGATTACGTGACATCAGTTTGCGTGTACTGAAAGACAGGTATGGCAAGCCGAATGTGGCAGTCGACCCGATCGGTGTCCGTCCAGGTAACTGGGTGTATACCTCGAGCGGCTCGGCAGCAAGATATGCCGCGGGGGATTTCAGGATCCATACGGACCTGACCGTCGCTGGATTGATAGATTTTTGGGAGCCTGACTCAGGTCAGTAACCCGAGAAAACTGCAGAGTATTTCTGCAAAAAGTTTGAGTAAACAACCAAGTCAACAACTTATATTTTTAGGAGACTATAAAAATGGCTAATGACAACTACGGCATTGCACTCGGTATGATCGAGACACGCGGTCTGGTTCCAGCAATTGAAGCAGCTGATGCTATGACCAAGGCAGCAGAAGTTCGCCTGATCGGTCGTGAATTCGTCGGTGGCGGTTACGTGACTGTTCTGGTTCGCGGTGAAACAGGTGCGGTTAACGCAGCCGTTCGCGCAGGCGCAGATGCTTGCGAACGCGTTGGTGACGGTCTGGTCGCTGCACATATCATTGCACGTCCACACAAAGAAGTTGAGCCTGTTCTGCCAGAAGGCGGCAGCTCATCAAATGTAAAAGCTGCATAAAGCTTAACCCCTTACCTAACTGATTTAACAGGAGAACAGACCATGGCCAACGATAAACACGGCATAGCCCTTGGCATGATTGAGACACGTGGACTGGTACCAGCCATCGAGGCGGCAGACGCCATGACCAAAGCAGCCGAAGTAAGCCTGATCGGGCGTGAGTTCGTGGGCGGCGGTTACGTCACCGTCCTCGTTCGTGGTGAAACCGGTGCGGTCAATGCAGCCGTGCGTGCAGGCGCTGATGCCTGTGAACGTGTTGGTGATGGACTGGTTGCAGCGCACATCATTGCCCGTCCGCATAGCGAGGTTGAACCCATCCTCAGCAATGCCGGTGGTAATCGTCCGCTGCGCAGTTGATTGACTGGTTGCTGAAAGACTGACTGATCCGCCGACATGCTAACTGCTCACGCTGATCAAACTGTACTGGGTTACCTCGGTCGTGCCCTGAGCCTCGAACTGTCGGCGGTCCAGCTGTACAGTACGCAGGCTCGGCTTACAGAAAGCTGGGGCCTGGCTGAGGTAGCCGCCAAGTTCAGTGCTGAAGCCAGCGAAGAGCTGGGGCACGCCGAACGGATCATCAGTCGCATGCTTGCTCTGGGCGTAGCGCCGAACGCATCACAATTGCGTCCGGTACGCCTGGGTAGTAATCTGCAACAGCTGCTTCAACATGACTACGTATTCGAGAAGGAACTGGTAGGCCTGTACGAAGCCGCACCCAGGCACTGTGCTCGAACAGGTGACCATGACGGTCGCGTGTTTTTCGAAGCCCTGCTGGGCGAGGAACAGGCGCACGCGAAGGGCCTGGAGCAGTGGTTGCAGCAACTACAGCAGGTCTGAGCGAACATACCAATCAGAAACGTCACTTAATGTGGAGTGTAAACGATGAGCGATCAATGGCAGGAACGTAACCGACCAGTACGCCTCGAACGTCGATACGAGTTTCAGGATTACAGTACGCTGCGTGATTTCCTTGAACGTGCTGCGGATCTGTCAGAACGCGAAGGGCTTTTCCCTGATATGGGATTCGGTCGTAACTACGTGAATATCACGATCCATGCCGATGAAGGTGAAGAAACGCTGGGTGATGACAAGCACAGCTTCGCCCAGCGGCTCGACAAGCTGGCCGTCGAAGACACACACTGAGCAACATAGACGATGCCGGTTTTTGCCGTTGTCGGCAACAAGGGTGGCGCAGGCAAGACCACTTTATCGGTTAATATCGCCTCGGCGCTGGCAAGGCATACCAGTGTCGCCCTGGTTGATGCAGACCCTCAGGGTTCGTCCTTGCAATGGCGTGCTTTTGCCGAGAACGACAGCACAATACCTGTGTATGAAGCGGGTGATGAACTCGGTCAACAGGCGCGAGATTTGTTGAAGGAATATGAGTACGTGATGTTTGATTGTCCACCTTCGGTGCTTGCGCCGCAGACGACAACAGTACTGGGCTTTTGTGAGCTGGCGTTGATACCGGTACAGCCTTCACCGATAGATCTATGGGCCACGGTGCATATTGAAAATGCAGTCGACCAGGCACTGAAAACCAATCCAGGCTTGCGGGCGTTGCTGATTATTAATCAACTGGAAACACGAACTACCCTGTCTCGACTGGCGCGTGAAGCCTTATCGGAGATAGGTCTTCCCATCGCCAATACCGCACTGCGACGGCGCGCTATCTATCGTAACAGTGCGCTGGAAGGCAAGAGTGTATTTGATATGGGCCGACGTGGCGCAGACGCTGCTGCCGAACTCGAACAACTGATCCAGGAGATGCTGGCAGAATGACAACTAACGATAAAACCAGGCAGAAATTAGTGAGCTCTATGCGCAAGACCAAGGTGACTGCTAATAATAAAACTACGGCCGCAGGCCCCGGGGTTTCTAATACAGCTTCGGAAGTAAAACCGACGGTTAAAAAAGTTAATAAAGTCAATAAGAAAGCTGCAGCACCAGGCGCTGGTCAAGTATCAGTTGACAGCTACCAATCAGGTGGCCGTGTCTGGCCTGATTGACTCATCGAGATATATTGATTAACATCGATAAATAGTATTTTATATATCGATTAATATCAATGTCCTAACCACGCCAGACTTGCTGGTGTTCATGCTATATGAATGTGATTCAGGCGTGATGGCGTGAGTATCATTGAGGGATTGTTATCCTTATATACAACTGATTTCGCGGCACATTACGTGAAGCAATTGCAGCGAATATTATAAGGTATGCGCATCAATGTATGCTGCAAACCCGGGCTGAAGATAATTGCCTAAACAGTTATCAGGAATATCTTAAGATGAAGGCCAAAATTGGTTCAGGCTATGTCTGCACACACTGACAACGGTTATACACCACCTTCATCGATGCCGGACCATCTGATTCGGCATGCGACATTGCGTCAGTTACAGGTGTTTGAGGCGGTTTATAGACTGAAAAGTTTTACTCGCGCTGCCGAAGAACTGTTTCTTACCCAGCCCACAGTTTCAATGCAAATTCGAAAGCTGAATGATGCTATAGGTGTACCCCTGTTTGAGCATGTTGGTCGCAATGTTGAACCGACCGAAGCAGGTGGCGAACTCTATGAAGCCTGTAGAAGCATATTTTCAATACTGGCAAACCTGGAAATGAAAATAGCTGACATGCAAGGGTTAAAACGTGGCCGCTTGCGTATGGCCGTTATAACCAACGCAAAATATCTGGCCCCCGAAATGCTCGGCGAATTTAGTCGATT
Organism: Gammaproteobacteria bacterium; assembly: GCA_049666625.1. Classification (GTDB taxonomy): domain Bacteria; phylum Pseudomonadota; class Gammaproteobacteria; order SZUA-229; family SZUA-229; genus JASBSR01. Next base: position 20,962 of record JBATHJ010000319.1, read on the forward strand.
GTATCCCGGCATAGACCTCGCATTAAAAGTCACCAACCGTGACAGTATCATTGCTCGCATGCAAGCCAACGAAGAAGATCTCTATATCATGGGGCAGCCGCCTGAAGGTGATTTTGAACTCGAGTCCTATCTGATTG
>JBATHJ010000320.1:0-2878 GCA_049666625.1 Gammaproteobacteria bacterium
ACCATAACGAATTGCTTTGCGACAAATTTTTTACAACGAAGAAGCTTTTCTCTGCGTCCTCTGCGCCTCTGCGGTTTCGCTTCTAGTTTCTACAACTCCTCCTGCGTGATGAATTACGGGTGACTCGACATTGAAAGACCTTGGCACCGAACTCCAGGCGCGCAAAGCAGACCACCTCTACCGCACGCGCCGCATCAGCGAATCACCACAGCAGGCAGACATGATCATTGATGGCCACAAGGTCATCAGCTTTTGCAGCAATGACTATCTTGGTCTCGCCAACCACCCTCGGGTCAAGGCCGCATTTATCGACGGTATCGAACGTTACGGCGCGGGCAGCGGCGCGGCGCATCTCATCAACGGCCACAGCCGGGCGCATCACCAGCTTGAAGAAGCGCTGGCTGAATTCAGTGGCTATCCACGTGCACTGTTATTTTCCACCGGTTATATGGCCAACCTGGGGGTTGCCCAGGCGCTCGCCGGAAAAGGCGACACCCTGCTTGAAGATCGCTTAAACCATGCCTCGCTGATTGATGGTGGCCTGCTCAGCGGTGCACGCCTGATACGCTACGCGCATAATGATGTAAACGATCTTGCCAGCAAGCTGGCATCACGTGATGCGGGTGAAAAATTTGTTTTGAGCGATGGCGTGTTCAGCATGGACGGCGATATCGCTAATGTAAGCTCACTTGCGCACACCTGCTCACAGCACGATGCGTGGCTGATGATTGATGATGCGCACGGCATCGGTGTGCTTGGTAAAAACGGCCGCGGTACACTTTCGCATTGCGACGTGGACACTGCCGAAGTGCCCATCTATATGGCGACACTCGGCAAAGCACTCGGCACTGCGGGCGCGTTTGTTGCAGGCAACGATGACCTGGTCGAAAGCCTGATTCAACAGGCGCGTACTTATATATACACCACGGCACAACCCGCCGCTATTGCGATAGCGACGCTGGAAAGTTTACGTATCTTAAAAGACGAACCCGAACGGCGTGAGAAGCTACTGGCAAACATTGAATATTTTAAACAGTGCGCGCAGCAGGCCGGGCTTGATATAAGCAACAGCAAGACCGCGATTCAGCCGATCATCATTGGTGAGGTTGAAAAAGCCCTGGAGATAAGCCGGCAATTGTTTGACAGTGGTTTGCATGTTACCGCGATTCGCCCACCCACCGTGCCGCAGGGCACTGCACGGTTACGCATCACCCTGTCAGCCGGGCATTCAAATTCACACATTGACCAGTTAATTTCAACGCTTGGCAACTTACCTGTTTACAGGTAAGCCAGGCAGGCAGTACGAATACATATCAACACGAGGAGTAAATGCATGTCTATCGAAGAGCTGATACGGTTTCTTGGCTGGTGCGGCGTGATCAATATCGCCGTGTTGTTATACTGGTTTCTGTTTATGGTGCTTGCACATGACTGGGTTTATAGATTACACAGCCGCTGGTTTAAAATCAGTCGCGAAACTTTCGACGCGACCCAGTATGCGGCGATGGCGTACTACAAACTGGCGACGTTTTTGTTTACCATCATTCCATACCTGGTGTTGCGGTTTATGCTCTAAGCAATCTACCGGCTGCTGCCGAACAGGTTGAACTCGGTATTGTAGGGCACCTGCTTTGCGCCAGCGGCCTTGTTGCCGAGCCGGCGCAGATACTCACTCATCATATGATGCTGCACGTTCTTTTCATCCGGCACGGTTTCCATAAAGCGCGCGGCACGCATCATGCTTTTCCTGCCTTCGAGTACCGCGTATTCATTGGTATCGAGCAATAATATTTCTTTGCCCTGGTGCCAGTAAAGATCCAGGCTCATCATGTTCATCATGCTCACCGGGTCGAGTGGCGGCACCAGCGGTACGACATCTTTTGGCGTCACTACCCGTGTGACATCAAGGTGTGCAAATTTTCGCGTACCGCTGACATTGGTAACCTTGGGCTGGCCATAGGTCACTACTTTTTCAATATTGTATTTATCTACATCCAGGTACATGGCCAGGATGTTTGCTATTGCACCGCCCAGGCTGTGGCCGATGGTGATGGTTCGATAATCCTTGTGCAACAAAGGCAGTACCTGCTGATACACATTACTCGCTGACTGCATAAAACCCTGGTGCAGCTTGATGCCAAGTTTTTCATCCGGCATCAATTGCAGCGCAACATCAACAAAGGCATTTTCAGCATTGTCAGTCCCGCGCACCACGATCACCTGGGTTTTTTCCGCTTCATTGACAGCAAGAAACCAGGTCACTGCATAGCCGGGAACATTGGCGCGCTTTACCAGCTGGAAGTTTTGTAGCTTAAGCTCCTTGTTGATAGCGCCTTCGTCAAGGTAGGCCACGTTTGCCAGCCGCCCATAAGCAAGCAACTGTGTAAAGTCGGGTGCTGCATCTTCTGCATGGGCATGAATTGTAAAAAGAGCCGTCAATAACATTGCAGCCATTAATTTTTTAATTATCTGAATCATCTAGTTTTGTTTCCACTGCGCGATGGAGTTGGCGTAATAGCTCAAGACTTCAATCGCATTATCATTCGCCCGGTAACCTTCGTCACCTGCCTGTATAAAACCCCTGCCTTCGAGCATGTTCAGCGCCGCACTCAGCACCCGCTCACAGGCGCTGGCACTGATTTTGATCGGCGCGCCCTGCGCTTCCAGCTGCCCAATACGACCTATGGCAGCCGCTTTTAGTTCCAGCTCGGTGCGCCAGCTATCTCGATGCGCCAGTACAATTTCTGACATCAGCGCCACCGGCAACACCGGAATCACCTTGCTGATGTTTTTCATCAGGTCAGATGCCAGGTGCTTGACACACTCGATCCGCGAATCCTGTCCCATCTGGCTCATATCGATATGTGATGCATTGCAA
>JBATHJ010000321.1:0-2851 GCA_049666625.1 Gammaproteobacteria bacterium
TGTTGATCCTGGTTGAGGACAAGCGTTTCTTTGAACATGCGGGCGTAGACCCGCGCTCGATCGCGCGCGCCCTGGTCGCCAATATCAGGGCCGGTGAAACCGTGCAGGGCGGCAGTACCATCACCCAGCAGCTGGTGAAAAATCTATATCTCTCATCGCGCCAGAACCTGTGGCGCAAATTGAACGAAGCCTTCATGGCCTTGTTTCTTGAATTGCATTATGACAAGCGCCTGATACTCGAAACCTATATCAACGAAGTGTACCTGGGACAGGACCAGGAACGTGCAATCCACGGCTTCGGGCTCGCCAGTGATTATTATTTTGGAAAACCATTGCAACAGGCGTCGATGGATGAGATGTCTTTGCTGGTGGGCATGGTGAAAGGTGCCTCGTATTATCATCCCGCTCGCAATCCGGCACGTGCTACAGAACGCCGCAAGGTAGTACTCAATACCATGGCCGAAAACGGCTTGCTGACGCAAATGCAGGCGAATGTACTTTCGGCAAAACCGTTGCAGGTAACACAACATGGCAAGCGCGGACGTTACCCGGCGTTCATCGATCTTGTCAGGCGACAGTTGAATACACATTACAACGCCAGTGATTTGCGCTCCGAGGGCCTGCAGATTTTTACCACGCTCGATCCGGCAATACAAAAGGCGACAGAAAATGCAGTTGAAAAACTGCTGCCGGCAATCGACTATAGCAAACAGGGATTGCAGGCTGCAGCGGTGGTGGTTGCGCCGAGCAATGGTGATGTGCTTGCCATGGTCGGTGATCGCAGTCCTTCATTCGCCGGTTATAACCGTGCGCTGGATGCGCGTCGCCAGATTGGGTCCTTGATCAAGCCGGTGATTTACCTGGCCGCGCTGCAACATCCCGAGCGCTACACATTGGCCAGCATACTCGATGACAGTCCATTGCGCCTGATGGGTGAAGACAAAAAATTATGGGAACCGCAGAATTACGATAACCAGTTCCGCGGTAACATGCTGTTGTTTGAAGCCTTGTTAAAATCCTACAATGTTCCGACAGCAAAACTTGGGCTCGATGTGGGCCTCGCGGACATTGTGCGCACCATGCGAGATCTTGGCAGCGAGCGTGATCTTCCGCCGTATCCTTCGATCACGCTCGGGGCAGTTGCGATGACGCCATTTGAAGTAGCATCGGTCTACCAGACCTTTGCCGCGAACGGTTTTCACAGCCCGTTACGCAGCGTGATTGCCGTGCTTGATGCCCAGGGCACAGCATTGACGCGCTATGCGCTCGAAGTGAAACGCGAAATAAATCCCGATGCGATTTCGTTGATTAACTACACCTTGCAACAGATTACCCGCAGCGGAACCGCGAGCCAGCTCGCCGGTGACCTTGCGATATCGGTCGCGGGTAAAACCGGTACCAGCAATGATTTACGCGACAGCTGGTTTGCAGGTTTTTCCGGTGACCTGGTGAGCGTCGTCTGGGTCGGTAATGACGACAACCAGCCGGCCGGAATCACCGGTGCATCGGGTGCCATGCGGGTCTGGTCGGCGTTGATGCGCGAAGCGGCGCAGCGTTCGTTTGTGCCATTAATGAGCGACAACATCGAAATGCACTGGATTGACCGCGCCAACGGCGAACTGTCTCAGTCACAGTGCGAAAATGCGCTACAATTGCCCTTCATTCGTGGCTCAGAGCCACTCACTTCCAGCTCGTGCGATCAACGTTCGTCCGTCGACTGGCTACACGGACTATTTTAATCAATATGCGATTTACCAGATTCGGTCACACAGTATTCCTCTTCAGCCTGTCGGCTGCGTTCTTGATGCTGGGTGCCTGTGCCGGCCTCGCGCCTGGGCCGTCCGAAGAGGATCAGACGACGGCACCGGTGGCCACGGCAGTGCAGGCGGCCATGTTCCCCGAATGGTCAACAGCAGGCAGAAGCGTGGACAACAGAAACGAACAGATAGCGGTGCCCGCGGTGGTGGTCAAGCTTGCCAGCCAGGCGGATACACACATAGAGAAATCTAACTGGCAGGCGGCGAGTGACACCGTAGAACGCCTGCTGCGCATCGAGCCGGAATATGCCCCCGGCTGGAGCCGTATGGCGTGGCTGGCATTGCGCGACGGCGATGCCGAGCGTTCGCGCCAGATGGCGGCGCGTAGCAACAGTTATGCTGCGGGGCGGATCGACCTTAAATTGCTCAACTGGGGGTTTATTCGTGATGCCAGTATCAAGCTGAATGACCGAATGGCGCAGCAGCGCGCCGAGCGCAACATCGAAGCGCTGGGGAACATGTAAACATGCGGGCTGCGGATTACCTTGGTAAAAGTGGCCCGCTATCTGCCACACTCGATGGCTTCCAGGTACGCGAGAACCAGCTAGAACTCTGCGACGCTATCGAAGAAGCGATCAATAATAAACAGGTGCTGGTCGCCGAAGCCGGCACCGGCATCGGTAAAACTTTTGCCTACCTGGTACCGGCGATGCATTCCGGTAAAAAAGTCATTATTTCCACCGGCACGCGTCATTTGCAGGACCAGCTCTACCACACTGATATGCCGCGCGTGGCCAGGGCGCTGGATATGACAATCAAAACTGCCCTGTTAAAAGGCCGCAGTAACTATCTATGTCTGCATCGGCTCAAGCTTGCGCCGTCACTGGGTTTTTTAAATCGCGAAACCCAGTCACTGCTGCACGATATCAATGTCTGGTCGAGCCACACCGACGCGGGCGATATCGCCGAGCTGCCGAGTGTGCCCGAAGATGCCATGGTCTGGCCGATGGTGGTATCAAGCACGGACAACTGCCTTGGCAGTGAGTGTGATTACTACAGCGACTGTTACGTGGTCAAGGCGCGCAAGAAAGCAC
>JBATHJ010000322.1:0-1599 GCA_049666625.1 Gammaproteobacteria bacterium
CAGTATATGTAGAAAAACGCCGTTTTTATACCAGTCCAAAGCATCACGTGTCAACGTGAATACTATATATATAACTGGAAAAACAGCGTTTTACTACTTTACAATGGTCTATTTAGTGTGGCCTGAGGGCATCATCAGACTTTTTCCCCTTACCACGACCACTTGTCTTTCTGTCACTTGCAGGACCATCTTCAAGTGGAGTCGGCGCTTTTTGCAGAGCAACCTCGAATACCTGGTCGATCCATTGCACCGGACGAATATCAAGCTTGGCCAGAATATTTTTAGGTATTTCAGCCAGATCTTTTTTATTTTCGAGCGGAATAATCACCGTAGCAATACCAGCCCGGTGTGCCGCCAGCAATTTTTCTTTCAGCCCACCAATGGGCAACACCTCACCACGCAGGGTGATTTCGCCGGTCATTGCCACACTGGCTCTGACCGGGATACCGGTGAGTACAGATGCCAGCGCCGTGCACATGCCAACACCGGCGCTTGGGCCGTCTTTGGGCGTCGCACCTTCTGGCACATGAATATGAATATCCTTGTTCTCAAGAAAATCAGGTTGCAGACCCAGTGACGCAGAGCGACTGCGTATGACAGTCATCGCTGCCTGAATAGACTCCTGCATCACGTCGCCCAGTTGACCGGTATGCGACAACTTGCCCTTACCCGGCATCACTGCAGACTCAATAGTCAGCAGCTCACCACCAACTTCTGTCCACGCCAGGCCATTGACCTGACCGACCTGATCATTATCTTCTGCCACGCCGTAACGGAAGCGCTTAACACCAAGAAATTTTTCCAGGTTGCGCGCAGTGACATGAACAGTATCAGCATTGGTTTTAACCACCATTTGCTTGACAACTTTTCGGCAAATTTTGGCGATCTCGCGTTCCATGCTACGCACACCGGCTTCTCGTGTATAGAAACGCACGATATCGCGTAGCGCGGAATCATTCACTGACAGCTCGTCAGCCTTGAGGCCATTGTTTTCGATTTGCTTGGGCATCAGGTAATTTTTAGCAATCTCGACTTTTTCGTCTTCGGTATATCCCGGCAGGCGAATCACTTCCATGCGGTCAAGCAGCGGTGCAGGTATATTTAAAGAGTTGGCTGTCGCTACAAACATAACGTCAGACAGGTCGAAGTCGACTTCCAGGTAATGATCCGAGAATGTATGGTTCTGTTCAGGATCGAGCACTTCAAGCAGGGCCGACGCCGGGTCACCACGGAAATCAGCCGCCATTTTATCAATTTCGTCCAGCAGGAACAGCGGATTGCGTGTACCGACCTTGGAGAGATTTTGAATTACCTTGCCCGGCAAAGAGCCGATATAGGTACGACGATGGCCACGAATTTCAGATTCATCACGTACACCACCCAGCGCCATACGCGTGTACTTGCGGTTGGTTGCGCGCGCGATCGACTGACCGAGTGAGGTTTTACCAACACCCGGCGGGCCCACCAGGCAGAGTATCGGACCCTTGAGTTTTTTAACGCGCTGTTGCACAGCGAGATATTCAAGAATACGTTCTTTAACTTTTTCCAGGCCGTAGTGATCATCATTCAGGACTTTTTCAGCTGCAGTGAGGTCATTGC
>JBATHJ010000323.1:0-2375 GCA_049666625.1 Gammaproteobacteria bacterium
TATAAATGCTTTTATATAGATCCAGTAAAAACTTTTAGTGGCTGCGTCAAAATTAAAATGTGTCGTCCCGAACATGCTGTTGGCTACCATGTACTGCTTATAGCGTTTGATGACATAGGGAAGAATCAGGCCCAGAGTAAACGGTATCAGGATAGACAGGCCAACAAAAATCAGCACGGCTTCTTTCAGGCTGCCGTCGAAATTAAAACGAACATTGCGATACGAGGTATTGCGTGTATTGAACTGCATGGATTTGACTATCATCCACGGCAGGGCGACGAGGTAGAGCAGGATAAATAAAAATTCGACGGGCGGTATATATTGCACCGAGACTGCATACACCAGGATAACTGCAAACACGATCATGCGGCCCTTGAGAATAGCGAGCGGGTCGGCAAGGTAATCGAAGCGTGAACCGTCCAGTGCAGTGTTGCCGTAGAAATAGCGGCGGGTACGTACCTTGGCCCACGCCGAGTAGATACCGAGAGTGAGTATTGATAAGGCTATATTGACGATCCAGATTTTGAAATATTCACCGGCTTTTCCATGAAACTGGAATTGAAGTGTGCGGCTGCCCTGCGAACTGTCCATAGTGAATCCCCGTGGTATTTATTATTGGCGTTCTGGTCAGTATAGGAGATATGTTGCCAACTTCAATCGATTCGAAGTTTGCCGGTCGGCTTATTGTGTGCATCGATGATATGGTGTTTTATTAACCATTGTTGTGCATCTTCGGCATCGTGTTCAAACCATGACTGCGCTGATCCCAGGCGGAACGAATATCCCCAGGCATCCATATCGCGCAGCATTCTGTTGTGTAACATTTGCGGGATTTGATCGGCGAGCAGAATTTGCAAATAGCACACGGCATCTTCTTCATCGTAACCACCACCGGCATTGGTGTGAAGTTGCGTGCGGCGTTGCTGATCCATGCATATATAGTGGCAGGCTTCGTGCAATGCAGAATGCACCGGCGTGTCGTCGCGCACATATAATCGATTTGCGATCAGGCCTGCTTCAGCATCCTGCCAGAAACTGCCGGGAATATTTTCGTTGGCAGGAGTGTGGTGCAGCTCTATTGCGTACTGCGCCAGCACTGTTCGTAACGAAGTCGAATCGATTTCGCTGCATAACACAACGCTGCCTGGTTCAGTCGTCGATGTAGCGATGGTGTCTGAATTCATCAAGCATGGCTTCGAGTGCATGGGCGCGATGACTGATGGTGTTTTTTACCTCCAGCGGTAGTTCGCCACCCGAACAGTTATGTGTCGGCACAAAAAATATCGGGTCATAACCAAAGCCACCTTCGCCGCGCGGTTCCTGCAGAATAGAGCCTTCCCAGCTGCCCTGGGTGATGATTGGCGCCGGGTCGGTGGCGCTGCGCATGAATACCAGTACACAGTGGTAACGCGCTGTGCGCTCTGAATCCGGCAGCCCCTTGAGTTCTGCCAGCATTTTGCTGTTGTTATCGTAGTCGGAGGCATGTTCACCCGCATAGCGTGCTGAATAAACACCGGGACGGTGGTCGAGGATATCCACTTCAATACCGGAGTCATCTGCAATAGCGGGAAGGCCGGTGAGTTCTGCTGCATGGCGAGCCTTGATGATGGCGTTCTCGACGAACGTGGTGCCGGTTTCCGGCACTTCCGGCACATCATATTCTGACTGCGGTACCACTTCGATGCCGTTGCCGCTGAACAACTCGTTTATTTCGCGTACCTTGCCGGCGTTGCCGCTGGCGAGCACAATTTTTCTGAAGTGATCATGCATGTGAAATACCTGTGTCAGTCTTCGATGGCTGCAAGCTGTGCAGCGAAAAGTTGCTTGATGCCGCTTTGCGCCAGCGCCAGCATGGCATTGAGTTCTTCGGCACTGAAGGCGTGGCCTTCGGCCGTGCCCTGGACTTCGATGAACGCATTGTTACTGTTCATCACCACGTTCATGTCGGTTTCGGCATTGGAGTCTTCGGCATAGTCGAGATCCAGTACCGGGGTGCCGTTGAAGATGCCCACCGATACCGAGCCGACCTGGTGGTACAGCGGATTTTTTTTCACCAGTCGCTTCTTGATCATGTATTGAATCGCATCGTGCAGGGCGACCCAGGCACCGGTAATGCTGGCGGTGCGGGTACCGCCATCGGCCTGGATGACATCACAATCGATGCTGATGGTGTTTTCGCCGAGCGCTTCCATGTCGATGCCGGCGCGCAGTGAACGTCCGATCAGGCGCTGGATTTCCATGGTACGTCCGCCCTGTCGGCCTTTGGAGGCTTCGCGGCCCATGCGGCTGCCGGTCGAGCGCGGCAACATGCCATATTCAGCGGTGACCCAGCCCTGGCCCTTGCCGCGTAAAAATCCGGGCACCCGGTCTTCGAC
>JBATHJ010000324.1:0-2944 GCA_049666625.1 Gammaproteobacteria bacterium
AACTCAGGCTCAAGTTTGGTAAGTTGATTCTTGATGACAATGCGCGCATACAACTGAGTAGTTATGCAGCAACCAGCACACTGCATGCGGGCAAATCAGTCTATGCCACATCTGGAGACAATGGCCATGTTGTGGCCTACAAGGACAGCACCATGGAAAAATCAGGCGAGTTTGCATTGCATGATGCGCGCTGGGTTGCACATGATGAGGCGGGTGGCAGGATTGTTGTTGCCCAGGGGACACCTGGCCAGTTGTCAATTTTTGAAGAAGGCGTGTTCGCGGGCGGATCAATGACCCTGCTGAATACGTTTCCATTTCCGGGCGCAAATGTTGCCGAGTCAAAATCGACAGTGGAAATTGCAGGTGGTAAGGCAATTATTGCAGCCGGCCCGGACGGTGTTCAGATCATGTGCCTGGACAGTGGCCAGATTATCGGTTCGGTAGCGCGGCCCGATCCTGCGTCATTAGGGCTGGATCCATCTGTTGTCGTAACCAATGCGGTCACTGTTGATGAAAACCTGATGTTTATTTCAAATGGTGAAGCGGGTGTTTATGTTGCAGAAGCTGACGAAGATTTTAGTAATGATGATTGTAAAGTACAAAATATCACAATGCTCGGCAAGTTACAGTTCGATGACCTGCAATCCGCAAACCATGTAGTATACAGAGACGGGTTTTTGTATGTTGCAGCAGGCCTCGGTGGGGTCAAGATTGTCAGTGTTAACGTAGACTAATGATGATAAGGCTGGGAGTTATTCCTGGCCTTTATTCCAGCGGGCTTCGCGCACCATCTCGCCCCATGTGTTCTCCTTTTTAGTCAGCCAGTTGACCATGCCACTGACGCGCCAGATGGCATTCAACTGGCGATAGCCAAGGTTTTCTATAATCGCTACCAGGAACAACAGGAATAATTCCGTTGCACTGTTACTGGTGCGGAAGGACACTTCTTCGAGCGCCAGCGAGATGACAGACACCAGCATGCCCAGTCCAACCGCCAGCATCATGAAAATCATAAAGAATTCATTGGGTACCAGGCCGATATAAAATGCATACGAGACAATGATAAATCCCGTGACTTCGAGCAGAGGGCCGAAACATTCGAAGATTAAAAAGAACGGGAATGCCAGCCAGGAAACAGCGCCACCTTTGCGATTAAACAGCAGCGACATGTTCGAAGTCAGGCTTTCGGCAAGTCCAATTTGCCAGCGTATCCGCTGTCTTCTTAATACAGATATCTTTTCAGGTGCTTCAGTCCAGCATACGGGGTCAGGCACGAAATGTATTCTATATGGCCTTTGTTTTTCGATGAGCATGCGATGTAAACGTACAACAAGCTCCATATCTTCGCCAATGCAGTTAGTGCGATAACCACCTGCGGAGATCACAGCCTCTTTTTTGAATACACCAAATGCACCCGAGATAATCAACAATGCATTCATCGGCGTCCAGCCCAGGCGGCCAAACATAAATGCGCGCAGGTACTCAACCACCTGGAACAGCGCAAAAATGTTTTTTGACAGGCCGACTTTTTCTATAAAGCCATCCTTGACTGTACAACCATTCAAGATTCGAACCACGCCGCCGCTTGCTACCGTTCTCGGGTCTTCAATAAAGGGCCGCACGACTTTTTTCAGACTACTGCGTTCCAGTACTGAATCCGCGTCCACGCAGCAATACAACGGGAAATAGGACGCATTGATGCCGGTGTTAATCGAATCGGCTTTACCGCCATTGACCTTGTCGATAACGCGAATATTGTGGAATTTTGTCGACCGATAAATGGTGCCAACAGGTTTCGTGTCAATCTGTATGCGATACACTTCGGGGAACGGGCGTAATGAGAATTCGTTTATTAATACTTCGAGGGTGTTGTCTTTCGAGCCGTCATTCACCACGATAATTTCATATTCAGGATATTCGAGCTGCATTAACGCACGAACCGACGAGGCGATAGTGGCGGCTTCGTTATACGCAGGCACGATTATGCTGACTGGCGGTTCAAAATCAGCGTGTAGCGGCGATAGTTCTTCGGTACTGTGTTCTCGTAGAAACCTGGGCAGGTACAGCATGGAGCTCACTGTAAGCATGAGGTATATCCCATGCAATCCTACGAAATAAAACAGAAATAGCCAGTTAATATAATCCAGGTAGTGCGGCATGGTTAGCTCCATTCCAGTTCTGAGATCGCCTGATGCAAGATGTCTCTGGCATAGCGGTCATCTAGTTGCATGTAAAGTGTGTTGAGATCGTGTGTGGTTACAAATGGCATGTGGGTTATCGCCTGTGCACTGCGGTATCTGACCCACCATTCGGGGTCGGATAACAGCTTGATCAGCACGGGCAAGTCGTCTTTTGTGCCGAGGCGGCCGAGCGCCCTGGCGACATGCAGGCGTATATACCATTGCGAGTGATCGGCATGTTCGCGGGCCAGCGTCAGTCCTTGCGAATCTTTCGCAGCATTGATGCACGCGGCAATAATTCTGCTGTCCTTGCTGTTTCCCAGGCGCGAGCAGAGCTGGCTGATCGCCGGATCAAAATGGCTGCTGCTGAGAAACCCCAGGATATAGGGGATGTCATCAACGGGCACCGTTTCAATTGCCTGTTCAATTAATTTTGATAGTTCGCCGGGCTTTGCTGAATTCAGCAATATGGCAACACGTGCTACCGGCCAGTCCCTGCGTTTTATAATGTGAGGCATCAGGTACGCCAGGGCATTTTTGCTGTCTAGATCAGTGAGTGCCTGTGCAGCTGTCATAGAAAGAACTGGATGTTCCGAATTAATAATATCGATCAAGCTGTTCCATATAGATTCGTCCTGCATGTGCCCCAGGGTGACGATGCCCTGTAACTTGTTACTCACATTACTGCTTTTGAGGTAAGCATGTGCAATGGTATCGAGTTGCTTGTGCCTGGATAATATCTGCAGCCTGAGGCGAGCTTCGCC
>JBATHJ010000325.1:0-2015 GCA_049666625.1 Gammaproteobacteria bacterium
AGTCCGGCTTGCCAACGATATCCAGCATGGCTTCTGTAATGAGCGCGTTGCTCTTGTCCAGCTTGTTGGTTGACACTGTCAGGCTTTGTTTCGCAGTCGGCGGTGTCAGCACCCCGTTGGCGCTGCTGTAACTATCCGGGTAGGTATACACCTTACGCGTGTTAGTCAGGTGCTCTGCTGATCCGCCCTTGCCTACTTCGGGCCCGTCGGGTGAAGTGGTTGGCGTCCAGTAGCTGACAATTCCATTATCGAAGTAGCCAGTGGTATTATTTACCGCAGGATTACCCAGCTTGTCAGCAATAAAGGGCAGTTTTTCAAACGTATCACCGTCGTTATCGGCATCTAAAGTGTCAATCGCAAAATCAAGTTTGTATTTCTTGAAGTTACCACTCCAGTGCGGATTATTAGCTGGTTTGAACAATGTGAAATACAGGTCGTTCAAGTGTGTCGAACGGTTGAATGCATTCACAGAGACGGCCGGTGACGAGAAGGTACTGTCTACCTGGAGCACCTGGTTCACGATATTTGAAAATGCCGCTGTCAAGGAAAGCGCATCTTTTACCGGGTAGTACTCACCAACACCGGTCTCAGCTTTACTGGCTGCCGCAGTCGCTTTAAGCAGTGCCTGGTCAGACTCAAGACCAATAGTATAAGTCGATATAAACTGATCGCCGCTCACTGCAGTATTCTGATCAGTCGAGCCAATCTCCGCGGCAATATCAGCCAGACAGTTGTTACCATCAGTATCACCACAAGTGCTGCTCAAGCCAATATTGGACTTGCGGGTCGAGTTCAGGGTGTCTTTTTTCGGTTCACCGTCAGTCAGCAGCACGATAAAGTTCTTCTGGCATTCGCCAATAATAGGCGATTTGTATACCGGGCCGCCCGATGGCGCCCTTGAATCAGGGTGACTTGGTTTGGATACAAGCGTAGTTGAGCCAGGGGAATCCTGACCATGGGAATTAAGACCATAATCCACTGGATCGCCCTGCATATAGGATACAGCTTCATAGTAAGATCCTGATAATGGCGTGTAACCATCATGATTCATCTTATTCAACTCGCTGAGGAAGTCTGCCTTGATGGCACTGATTTCACCCACGGGGGTCACCACCATGCCGCCATTCGAATTAGAGAGGCCGCCATCAAATCGCATTAAGCCAATATTTATGCCCGATGAACTGTTGATAACATCCGTCAGCGCCTCCTTCATGACTGAAAGGCGTGTGCCTAAAATTGTGGTTTCCGATACCAGGTAATTCAGGTAATGGCCGGTGTAGATAGATTCGCTCGAACCGGTGCCGCCCCAGTTGACTGAACCACCGGACCCGGATTTCCAGCCGCCGGAGGAGTTACTCGCATAAGGTTCACCGTCTCCGGTGGCCTCACCGTGCACACCCTGGTCAGCGCGACATTCGACCGGCTGTGTCAGCCTGTCATCATCAATACCGTTGATCGATCTCCAGAGATTTGAGCGGTATTGCGCAATTCGGTCTGTATAAAAACCGGTGTTTGCTAACGGGGTGACCGCGTTGTCACACTTGAACGCAGTGGCATTAAACTGGTCACGCGTGGTGATGTTATAACCAAACATTGGACCGAATCCCTGGCAGTACATCTGTGGCCCTGTATAGGTAGTCCCGGAGACTGTCCTCTCATTAAAATTGATTTGGGTATATAGCCGTGCGGTATTAAAACAACCCGCGTAAACACCCGAAGGGTCATAAGGTGGCCTGGTTTCTACCAACCCATCCATACTGCCGGACGTATCGAGTACGAACAATATATTAGCGCGTGATGTAATCGCGCTGGTGCTCGACGTTGAGCCGGTATAGATCTCGATATCATCTGCCACTACCGGTACGCATGAAAATGCTCCATATAACATACCGATGAGTGCAAATTTTAATTTAATGCCGACAGGTTTCATGGTAACCACCTCGTAAATGTTTGCGCATCAAGCCTGACACGCAATCTGTAATCTATTGTATTCAATGAATCAAAAAAATCTTTAC
>JBATHJ010000326.1:0-9557 GCA_049666625.1 Gammaproteobacteria bacterium
CGCTTGGTGACGCCACGGTTTTCCAGCATGTAGGAAACACCCGACGGCACGCGCAGGTTATCTTCCAGCACGTAAACAGTGCCGTCGGCATCGCGCACCAGGTCGGAACCGCAGATGTGCGCCCAGACACCCAGTGCAGGCGTTACCCCGACACACTGCGGTCTGAAGTTTTTCGAGTCAGCCAGCACTTCCGCCGGGAACACGCCGTCCTTGATTATTTTTTGCTTGTGGTAAAGGTCATTGATGAACAGGTTTAATGCCTTGACGCGCTGTATCAGCCCGGCTTCGATGTCATCCCATTCAGATTTCGGAATAATCCTGGGCACAATATCAAACGGCCAGTTGCGATCGATGGTGCCTTCTTCTTCGCTGTACACCGTGAAGGTAATGCCCATTTCCTTGATCGCAAGATCGGCGGCGGCCTGGCGCGCAGCGAGTTCGTCTTCATCCATTTTGCGGAACAGCTTGATCAGTTCCTTGCTGTTGTTACGCGCGCGGTTCTTCGCCACCAGTGACTCATCGTAAAATGCACCGGGATCATAGTTTTTGAAATTAATCGGCATAATGGTGTCCTGTATCGCAGATCATGATTTGGTGTTTCTCAGGTCGAGCGTATAAGGGTGTTCCGGTTTCGGCGGGCGCAACTGGATGCGTAATTTACCACCTGTGTGGCCGGTCATCGAGTAGCGCGCGAGCCGACGCGATTCAGCTTCGTAGGCATTGACCGGGAACGTCTCGGGGTTGCGCCCACCCGGGTGCGCTACATGATAGGTGCAGCCACCGAGTGATTTTTTCGACCAGCGATCCACCAGGTCAAAAATCAATGGCGAATTGATCGGCAGTGTCGGGTGCAGGCCCGACACCGGGTCCCACGCCTTGTAGCGTACGCCGGCGACAAATTCGCCACGCTCGCCGGTATTGCGCAACGGCAATGCTTCACCATTGCAGGCAATAATGTGGCGGCCTTCGGTCATACCGCGCACTTTCACCTGCAGGCGTTCGACCGATGAATCCACATAACGCGAGGTGCCCTGGGCGCTGACTTCTTCGCCCAGTACATGCCAGGGTTCTATCGCGAAGCGCAGTTCGATTTCGATGTCGTCGATATTAATTCTGCCGTACACCGGAAACCTGAATTCGGTGAACGGATCAAACCATTCTTTTTCGATCGGGTAACCACTGCGCTGAAGATCGGTAATCACATCCTGCATGTCACTTTCAACATAGTGCGGCAACATGAAACGGTCGTGCAGTTCGGTGCCCCAGCGCACCGGTTTTTCTTCGTACGGCTGTTGCCAGAAACGCGACACCAGGGTGCGCAGCAACAGGTTTTGTACCACCGACATTTGCGGGTGCGGTGGCATTTCAAAACCGCGAAACTCGACAATACCAAGACGCCCGGTGGCCGAGTTGGGTGAATACAGTTTGTCGATACAAAATTCCGCGCGGTGAGTATTGCCGGTCATGTCTACCAGCGAGTTGCGCATTACGCGGTCAACCAGCCAGGGCGACGGGATCTCACCTTTGGGGATTTGCTGCAGCGCAATTTCGAGTTCGTAGAGGCTGTCATCACGGGCTTCATCGACGCGCGGTGCCTGCGAGGTCGGGCCGACAAACATGCCCGAGAACAGGTAAGACAATGCCGGGTGGTTCTGCCAGTAACGCACCAGGCTGCTGAGCAGCTCGGGTTTGCGCAACATCGGGCTGTCTGCCGGCGAAGCGCCGCCGAGGGTGACATGGTTGCCGCCACCGGTGCCGGTGTGGCGACCGTCGAGCATGAATTTTTCAGTCCCGAGTCGCGACTGGTGCGCTTCTTCGTAGAGTATTTCAGTATTCTCCACCAGTTGTTTCCAGCTGCTGGTGGGGTGAATATTAACTTCGATCACGCCCGGATCCGGCGTCACCGAAAACCGCTTGAGGCGATGATCGTGCGGTGCTTCGTAGCCTTCGAGAATAATCGGCATCGCAAGTTCTTTTGCCGTGGTCTCGATATGGCCGATGAGCTCCAGCCAGTGATTGAGCTGTGAAATCGGCGGCAGGAAAACATGCAGGTTGCCATTGCGCGGTTCGATACACAGCGCAGTGCGCACAAAGAAACCGCTTTCGCGTTCCTCGGCGTCGGCAATCTCCTGTTCGCTGCGCGGATCGATTGCAGTGTTGCCCGGCTCGAACCGGGTGTAGCGTTCGCTTACCGAGCCCGGCAGATGTTCGCGCTCGGCGAAGGGGTCGGCATCTAAATGTTTATGGCGTTCGCTGTCTTTTTCCCACAGCAGGCTGTCCAGTGGCAGCCTGAAACCCATGGATGAATCACCAGGCAGCAGGAACATATGCTCGCGCGCAAATTGCCAGTGCGAACTGACCCAGCGTTGTTCGACCGGCTCCCACGCCATTGGCAGGGTATAGCCGACGACCCGGTCCAGGCCCTGTTCAAACACGCGGCGCAAACGGGCGCGGTCTATCTTGTTGGACAGTTTGTTGTCGAGCACATCCAGGTTTTTCGGCAGCGTGCCTTCTTTCCACAGGTAATACAGCACATCTTCGTAACCGGGCACGACATACGACGCGGCAATACCAACGTGTTTCGCCAGCCGTTGTGAAAATGCCTCGGCATGCTCAAAGGTGTGGCCGCCGCTTTGCATCGGGTCGGCGAGCAATTCGGGCGCACCCCAGACCGGCACGCCATCTTCGCGCCAGTAACACCCCAGTGCCCAGCGCGGCAGCGGTTCACCCGGATACCATTTGCCCTGGCCGTGGTGCAGGGCACCGCCGTCGGCGAATTTCTTCCACAGGCGCCGGAAAATAACTTCGGCGCGTTCGCGTTTATGCGGGCCCAGCGCGGCGATATTCCATTCGGCACCGTCCATGTCGTCGATCGAAACAAAGGTCGGTTCACCGCCCATGGTGAGCCTGACATCATTGGCGACAAGCTCAGCTTCGAGCTGCTCACCGAGCGCCATGACCCTGTGCCATTGCTCATCATCATAGGGCTTGGTCACGCGTGGATCTTCATGTATGCGGGTGACGACATTTTCAAATTCGAATTCAACTTCGCATTTATCAATCGCGCCCGTCACCGGCGCTGCGCTCACCGGGTCGGGTGTGCAGGCCAGCGGTATGTGGCCTTCACCGGCAAACAGGCCCGAAGTCGGATCGAGCCCGATCCAGCCTGCACCCGGTACATATACTTCGGCCCAGGCGTGCAGGTCGGTAAAATCTTCTTCCGGGCCGGAAGGGCCATCGAGCGATTTCACATCCGCGGTCAGCTGCACCAGGTAACCGGAAACGAAACGCGCAGCCAGGCCCAGGTGTCTTAATATCTGCACCAGCAGCCAGGCATCATCGCGGCACGAACCCTTGCCCAGGCGCAGGGTTTCTTCGCAGGTTTGAATGCCCGGTTCCAGCCGCACCACGTAACCCAGTTCCTTGTGCAGTTCAAAATTCAGCTCGACCAGAAAATCTTCTATACGTTTTTTCTTTTTAGATACCTTGTCGACCCAGGCCATTAGCAGCGGGCCGGATTCAACGCATTCGAAATAGGGGGTCAGCTCCTTGTTGAGCTGCTTGTCATATTTGAACGGATAATCTTTTGCAGATTCCTCGACAAAGAAATCGAACGGGTTAATCGTGACCATATCGACCACGATGTCGACTTCGATAACCAGCTCGCGCGCCTTTTTATTGAACACGTAGCGCCCGACATAGTTGCCAAACGGGTCCTGCTGCCAGTTGATGTAATGCTCCGGTTCAACCTTGATCGAATACTGGTGAACAGGCGTGCGTGTATGCGGCGCAGGCCTTAAACGGATCTGGTGAGGGGCAATGGAAACCAGGCGATCAAACTTGTAAGTGGTCTTGTGGTGGATACCCACGCGAATTGTCATGCTTTTTTCTCAGAACTCAGGTAGCAGTTAGTAGTCAGTCTGCGCGATTTGCGCCGGGTATGACTGTGTATGTCGATAGTAATTCATTGCTGTAACAGCATAATGATGATTTGTTTTGATGCAGAATACACTAGTCGTTAGCGAATATACATGTAACATGCCAACTCTTTGTTCGATGTTGCTGGTTTATGGCCTGAACAGGCCAGCTATGAAACCAGTGTCAATATAAAGTAGTGCTGTCATTTCGTGTGCGACCAGGCCGGGCCGGGTGCGGCCACAGGGCGGATGTATGCACTGTTTTGCACCCACTTGCGCTGTCATAGTGCGCCGGGGCGCCCGCTGCGAACCTGCGCCAGCTATCGCGATGCCGGTTTGACGTCGGGACCTGCGGCGTTCGCGCGTGCCCGGGACGGACTATTTTTTGCGGAGCCGATATTGCACAGCTGCAGAATATGCGAATATGGCGCCTGTTTTTCAGCTGCCAGTCAAACGAGGTAATACCCGCTTACATGTTTCGTATACGCAAAATTCATGACAATGTGTCGCGGGTCAATCGTGAAGCCATTGACCAGGTGCTGGAAATCCTCCGCCAGCAGTTTCCCAATGCCCGCAAGGAAGAGTTCTTCAAGCTGCCGCGCCAGCTCCACGACCCGATGAAATACAAGTATCGTTCGATACTGTTTGTCGCCGAAGACGGTGTCGGCAAGGTGAAAGGTTTCGCCATGATGCTGCATATGCCGGACATCGAGTTCTGCTACCTCGAACTGATTTCGGCTGCGCCCGGTCGTACCGGCGGCGGCGTTGGCGGTGCGCTCTACGAACGCCTGCGTGAAGAAGCACTGTCACTGAAAGTGAAGGGCCTGTTTTTTGAGTGCAGCGTGGACGAGCCGCACCTGATCAAAGATCCGGACCTGCTGGATCAGAACATCGCGCGCCTCAAGTTTTACGAGCGTTATGCGGCATACCCGATTATCAACAATGATTATGCCATGCCGGTGACGCCCAATGACCAGGACCTTTATTACCTGGTGTTCGACGATCTCGCGCAGGGCGAACCGCTGAAACGCGATGATACGCGGCGCGTGGTGCGCGCAATTCTCGAGCGCAAGTACGGCGAACTGATATCTAAAAAACAGATCGACGAAGTGGTGAAGTCATTTCGCGATGACCCGGCGATATTGCGCGCACCGCGCTATACCCGAAAACGCAAGGCCGCATCGGCCGCGGCGGCGCCTGTCAGTCGCTCAATTGCACTGATCGTGAACGAAGGCCATGGTATTCACCACGTTCGTGCGCGCGGTTATGTGGAAGCGCCGGTACGCCTGCCGGTCATACTCAGTGAAATTGACAAGACCGGCCTGTTCGAACGAGTACAGCCCAGGCGCATTGGCGAAAAATATGTCAAGCAGGTGCATGATCCAGGCTTTGTCGATTACCTGCGACGCGCATGCGAAAAACTGCCGCCGGGAAAATCCATCTATCCAATCATATTTCCGATACGTAATCTTTCGCGGCCGCCAAAAGATGTAGAGCTGCAGGTGGGATATTACTGCATGGATACCTTCACCCCGCTGAATCACGAAGCCTACATGGCTGCGCGCGGTGCGGTGGACTGTGCCGTTACCGGTGCTGAACTGCTGATTGAAGGTTACCAGTATGCCTACGCCCTGGTCAGGCCGCCGGGGCATCATGCCGAGCGCCGCGCGTTTGGTGGTTTCTGTTATTTCAATTCGGCTGCAGTCGCTGCGCAGTATTTAAGTCACTTTGGCCGTGTCGCCATACTCGATGTGGACTTTCATCACGGCAACGGTACCCAGGATATTTTTTATTCGCGCGCAGATGTGTTCACGGTTTCGATCCACGGTGATCCGCGTTTTGCCTACCCGCATTTTGCCGGCTTTGCCGATGAGCGTGGTGAAGGCAAAGGCGAAGGATATAACCTTAATTTTCCATTGCCCGAAGATACCAGCGCGGAACGTTACCGGCGCACACTTAAAAAAGCGCTGAAGGCGATTCGCGAATATGATCCGGTGCATTTTGTATTGTGCCTGGGACTGGATACGGCGAAGGCCGACCCGACCGGTACCTGGGAACTCAAGGCGGATGATTTTCGCGAGAACGGTCGCATGATCGGCGAAATGAATTTCACCACCCTGGTGGTACAGGAGGGCGGTTACCGCACGCGCACGTTGGGCATTAATGCGCGCCATTTCTTTGAAGGCATGTGGCAGGGGCGTGAGCCCGGCAAAAAGAAAGCACGCGTGGTGAAGAAGACTGCCGTGAAACCAGCCGCGCGTAAATAAGTCTGTAGATATCAACTGATGGCATGGAAACAAAACACTTAGTCCGCGAAAAACGCAAATAACGCGAAACAAAAATTATTATTTATTTGCGTCCTTTGCGTTTTTCGCGGACTAAAAGTTTTTGCTTTACCTGCATCGAGCAAAACAGCGGTGATTAACAGTTCAAGTGCGATTCACGACTAATCAGCGCAATTATTCAGCCTGCTTGGTTTTTGCCGGTGGCTTGTTGGGTGAAATGATCGGCCGGTCCTTGCGTTCTTTTTTCTTGCCGATGTTTTTTTTATTCACCAGCTTAATTTTCTTGCGTTTTTTGTCCTTGCCCTTGTCTTTGGGTTTGCTTTTGGGTTTCGGGCGGAATTCGGATTTTTCGCTGCCGCCTGCCTTAGACGCGCGTGAAATTTTTAACTGCTGTCCCGAGACCCAGACTTTTTTCAGGGATTCGAAGGTTTCCATCGGCATACCATCGGGCAGGTCGACCAGGCTGTAATCATCATAGATGTTAATGCGGCCGATGTACTTGCTGTCGATGTCGGCTTCGTTGGCAATCGCGCCGACGATATTGCCGGGCATCACCTTGTGATTGCGGCCGACTTCGATGCGGTAGGTGTTCATGCCTTCTTCGGGGGTGTCATCTCTTCTCGGTTTGCGCTCGCGTTCAGCGCGCGGTGCGCGTTCGCGATCCTGGAAATCTTTTTGTTTGCGGGGCGGGCGATCGTCCCTGTCCCAGCTTTTATCCGGCGCACGTTGCGGTTTGTTCTGCAACAACAGCGGGGTCTTGCCCTGTAGCAGGTGCGCAAGCGCGGCGGCAACTTCTTCTGCCGGTATGTTGTGTTCCTGCTGGTACTGTTCGATCAGCTGAGTAAACATGCCTAGATCTTCATTCGCCAGGGTATCGGTAATGCGTTGCTGAAATTTGGCGATGCGCTTGTCGTTGATTAATTCAGTGGTCGGCAATTCCATGATTTCAATTTTCTGCCGGGTCGCGCGTTCAATCGCGCTTAACATGCGTTTTTCGCGTGGCGCGACAAACAGGATGGCATCGCCCAGGCGGCCGGCACGACCGGTGCGCCCGATGCGATGCACATAGGCTTCGGTGTCATACGGGATATCGTAATTCACCACGTGGCTGATGCGTTGCACGTCGAGACCACGCGCGGCGACATCGGTGGCGACAATAATATCGAGTTTACCGTTTTTTAAGTTTTGAACGGTGCGTTCACGCTGGTTCTGTGGAATGTCGCCGTTGAGCGCAGCAGAGGCATAACCGCGTGCTTCCAGTTTTTCAGATAACTCGACTGTTGAAGTTTTGGTGCGCACGAAAATAAGCATGGCATCAAACTGCTCGGCTTCCAGAATGCGGGTCAGGGCATCGAGTTTATGCAGGCCACTGACCGGCCAGTAACGCTGGCGAATAGTATCGACCGTGGTGGTTTTCGTCTTGATCGTAATCTGTTCGGGATTATTCAAATGGTTGGTGGCAATGCGGCGAATCTGCTGCGGCATGGTGGCCGAGAACAGTGCGATCTGTCTTTTCGACGGGATCTGTTCCAGCACCCATTCAACATCGTCGATAAAACCCATGCGCAGCATTTCGTCGGCTTCATCCAGCACCAGCGCGGTGAGCTTGTTGAGCTTCAGTGTGCCGCGGCGCATGTGGTCCATCACCCGGCCGGGCGTGCCAACCACCACGTGCACACCGCGTTCCAGCGCGCGGATCTGGCCACGGTAATCCTGGCCGCCGTACACCGGCAGGACATGAAAACCCTTGAGGTGCTTGGCGTATTTCTGAAAGGCTTCGGCCACCTGGATGGCGAGTTCACGCGTCGGCGCCAGCACCAGTACCTGCGGGTCTTTCTGTTTCAGATCGAGCATGGACAGTAACGGCAGGGCAAAGGCAGCGGTTTTGCCGGTGCCGGTCTGGGCCTGGCCGATGATGTCCTTGCCTTCCAGCAATAACGGGATGGTCTGTGCCTGGATGGGCGAGGGGATTTCATACCCCACTTCATCCAGGGCCTTGAATATGGGGGGACTTAGCGCCAGTTGATTGAACGCGGTGACCGTTTCGGTAGTCATGTGTTTGCCTAAATAGATGGTATAAGAAGGCTCACGCAGCCTTTCGGGGCTGGGGCCAAAATCCTGATTTGCCCCTGTCTGGATAGAATCTGGATCAAAATCAGAGGGGTACGTAGTTTAACGGTTTAATAGGGGCATTGCATACCTAATTCAACAGTAAACGCTAATATACTATCCACGACTGGCTGGCTGCGCCCTGCGGCGGGGCGCTAATACGCCAATAACAGGCGTACACGTGCACCGTCTGGTGAGTAATCCAGGTCAAGTTTTGCGCCGAGCTGGCGGGCGCGATACTGCATATTTTTAATGCCCCTGCCTGGATGTGAATCGGTGTGTGATTGGTTCGTCTGCGCAGATCCATAGTCGATAATATCAATGAATATGTGATTTTCACTCCCGTCAAGCACACCGGTGGTCAGTGTCATTTTCTTCGAGCCGGAATGTTTAATGCTGTTGGTTATTGCTTCCTGAACGATGCGCATAATGTTCAGGCTGCGGCGCGGGTTCATGTTTTCCAGTCGCGGCAGTTCGGTAACAGACCATTCGAGTTCGATGTTGGCGGCGTCCAGTTGATCTACCAGGCGCATTCGCATCATGCCCAGCAGCGTGGGCAGGTCATACAGCAGGGGGTCAAGCGAATCAATTACAAAACGTAAATCTGTCAGGCTGTGCTGTATCTTCTCGCGCACTTTTATAAACACATCATCTTTGTATTCATCCAGCATGGCAATGACCGAGACCAGTTGCCCACCAATGCCGTCGTGCATATCGCGCATGATACGCTCGCGTTCTTCTGCCAGCGTGCGTTGTTGTTCCATGGTTTTGAGCTCTTCATACTGGGTATGAAGTGCAAGCTGTTTTTCCTGCACGCGACGTTCCAGTGTGGAAGCAAGATGTTCTGCCTTGTTGATCGATTGCACGAAGCGCCTGACCATGAACCAGCTGAACAGTATTACTGCCGGGATTGCGCCGTATTGAATAACCAGGCCATCGCGTCTGTCCCATAGATTGTTGAGCAGAAGGATATCGTGCAGGCCAAGCACCAGGATGGGTAAACCGACCAGCAGCATGAGGTATACATCTATATCCGCCTGCTGCCAGTACACTCTGGCCAGGTGCGCAATGGCATAACAGCCGAACAGCACCATGAAGATGTCCCAGAAACCAAAGCCGATATGCAGGATGCTGCCGATATCAGGCAAATAGAAAATACCCGCGCCTAGCAGTGCAACCAGCAGCAGTACCCGCTCCGCGGGTTTATTCACGGTGCCGACATAGCGATGATTGAAGAACACCATGG
>JBATHJ010000327.1:0-2437 GCA_049666625.1 Gammaproteobacteria bacterium
AAAAAATGCAGCAAGCTGATCCAACAGACAACATCACCAGCGTCAGTGCGCAATCGCTGATTCGGTTGCGGCAGCTTGCGGCGCAACTTCCGTTGCAAAGCGGCAAAATACACGCGCGCCAGGGCGGTGCTTACCAGTCGTCGTTCAAAGGCCGCGGTATGGAGTTCGAAGAATCCCGCATCTACCTGCCCGGCGATGACATTCGTAACATGGACTGGCGCGTGACCGCGCGCACCGGCACTGCGCACACCAAGGTGTTTGAAGAAGAACGCGAACGTCCCGTAATACTCTGGCTGGATTTGAATGACCCGATGTTTTTCGCCACCCGCGGTGCATACAAATCCGTGATCGCCACCCGGGCCGCGGCATTGATTGCCTGGAGTGCGTGCAATAACAACGATCGCCTCGGCGCGCTGGTATTTGCCGGTGATGAACACAGTGAAATTCGACCACGGCGCGGCAAGTCAGCCGTGCTCGACCTGGTCGGCAACATCTGCAAGCACAGCGCCTGGCAACGCACTGCAGCGCAGCGCCAGGCTACAACACCGCGCCAGATGGACAAGGCCATGGCACGCTTGCGCAAGGTCGCACGCCCCGGCAGCCTGATTTTCATGTTCAGTGATTTTCGTGATGATAGCGGCAATACCCTCAACGGCAGTTCGCGCGCGCACCTGGTCAACACCGCGCGGCACAACGACGTGGTGCTGGTGCAGGTGTATGACCCGCTCGAAGCCGGCCTGCCACCGCCGGGACATTACCGGCTGAGTGACGGCACGCGCGACATTCAACTCAACACCCGTGACGACAAACTGCGCCAGCATTACCACCAGCGTTTCGAACATCACCAGGAAAGTTTGCGCAAACTCTGCCAGCAACACCGCATGTATTTATTACCGCTATGCACCCAGGATGATGTGCTCAGCAGCCTGCAACTCGGCCTCGGCATACGCGCCGGCCAGCACAGCCAGTTTCGCGCGGCCACCTGAGCCGGCCTGACCATGATGAATGAAACTGCCGCGACACTGCCACTACGCGATATTCATCTGCCGCAACCGGTTTCATGGTGGCCGCCTGCGCCCGGCTGGTGGCTGCTGTTATTCGCACTCTTCATACTGGGTATATCCATCTGGCTGGGCCTTCGGCACTGGCAAAAAAAACAGCGCCGCCGCGACAGCCTGAAAGCACTCAAAGCAATCCGCGCACAATTTGAGCAACAGCAGGATATAACAACACTGTTGCGCGAACTCTCGATACTGATGCGTCGCGCAAGTATTTCGTTTTATCCAAGACATACCGCCGCAGGCCTGACTGGCGATGCATGGCTGCAATTTCTGGATGACACCGCACGCGCGGGTGACAACAGCAACAGTTTTAAACTGGGCGATGGTAAGTGGCTGGCAACAGCACCTTACCTGCCGAACAATGCCACGCCCGAGATTGACAGCGCAGCCTTACTCACATTGTGCGAACACTGGTTAAGCGCGCAACCGAATAAACACGCAGGCGTGGCCGGGAAGAAAACGCCATGATCGAATTCGAATGGCCCTGGGTGGTTTACCTGTTGCCGCTGCCGATGATCCTGCGCCTGCTGTTGCCGCGTGCCACCGATGCAAACGATGCCGCACTGCGGGTGCCGTATTTGCAGGATTTTGAACTGGCCGAACTGTCAAAACAGCGCAACGGCAAACGCCAGTGGCCGTTGTTGCTGTTTTTTCTTGCCTGGTGTTGCCTGTTACTCGCCGCATCACGCCCGCAATGGATTGGTGATGCGATCGAACTGCCGGTGAGCGGACGCGACCTGATGCTGGCGATCGACCTGTCAGAAAGCATGAACCAGGAGTTCACCTATGGTTTTCGCAGCACCAGTAAACTCGAAGCCACCCGCGCTGTCGCCGGCGAATTCATCGAACAACGCGTCGGCGATCGCATCGGCCTGATTTTATTTGGCGAACAGGCCTACGTGCAGGCGCCGTTGACGTTCGATCGCGCCACAGTCAAAACCCTGTTAGGCGAAGCCGTGACCGGTCTCGCCGGGCGCGCCACTGCCATCGGTGATGCCATCGGCCTCGCGGTGAAACGCCTCGATGCAACCGGCAGCAACGACCGCGTATTAATACTGCTCACCGACGGTGTTAGCAATGCCGGTGAAATCGACCCCGAACGCGCCGCACAAATCGCCGCGCGCAAGCAACTTAAAATTCACACCATCGGCATTGGTCCACGCGGCAGCCGTGACCTGAATGAAATCACTTTGAAAAAAGTGTCTGAGATCACCGGCGGGAAATACTTTCGTGCACATGATGTGCAGGAACTGCAAAAAATTTACCAGCTGATCGATAAACTCGAACCGGTCGAACGCGACAGCCGCAGTTACCGGCCGACCTGGTCGCTGTTCTACCTGCCACTGGCGGTCGCGCTCGCACTCGCTACATTGCTC
>JBATHJ010000328.1:0-7875 GCA_049666625.1 Gammaproteobacteria bacterium
ACTCACCCCGGGGATAAGCACATTCGACCAGGCCGCAGCAGTGCTGGGTGATGATTACAAGCTTGCGATTGTCGAGAATGCATCCGGCATCAGTCTTGAGATGTATTTTGGAAATTACCGCGCGGGACTGATGGCGGCAAAGATGGTGCTGGTCGCCGAAACCGATGCGCAGCAGTTGCGGCAGTGGCAGCAGCGTGCGATCAAATCAGATTACATGCAAACTGGTAATGCAAAAAAATATGCGCTCGATGAAGCTGACAAGGCACAGGCGATGCGCGCGGTGTTGCGTGCAATTGCTTTTATACCTGCAGTCAATCTTGATGATGAGATTGTGCGCAAGCGTTTTGGCGAATCGGCCGAGCTGATCGAAACTGGCGACGGCATTAAGCATTACCTCTATCCTGAAAAAGGCCTGGTGATCGCGCTAGGCGATAAAGCCAAAGAAGTATTGCAATATGTTGCGCCACAAAACTTCAACAGTCTGCGCGCGCCCCTGGTCGAGAACTAGTCTCTAAAACTGGTAATGTGCCAGCCACGTTCGCCGGCGATCCGGGCGAGCTGTTTGTCCGGGTCGACCGCCACCGGGTGGCTCACCTTTTCTAGCAGTGGCAGGTCGTTGTGCGAATCGCTGTAAAACCAGCTGTCTTCCAGGTTCTCGTTGTTCGCCTGCATCCATGCCTGCAGGCGGGTGATCTTGCCGTGTTGAAAACTGGGTACGCCTGCGACCTTGCCGGTGTATTTGCCGTTGATTATTTCCGGCTCGGTGGCAATCAGGTGATCGACACCAAACGCCTGCGCAATCGGCGCAGTGACGAAGCTGTTGGTGGCAGTGATGATCAGCGTGGTATGCCCCATGGCCTTGTGCTCGGCTACTTTTTCCTGCCCGGCGCGGGTCATTATGTCGCGTATGCTGCCCTGCATAAATTCATCATGCAGGCGGTTGAGCAGTTCGGTATCGAATGTCGCCAGCGGGGTCAGCGCAAAATTCAGAAATTCATGAATATCCAGCCGGCCTTCGGCGTAGTCGGCATAAAAACGGTCATTGGCCTGCTGGTAGAGGCGGCCATCGACCAGGCCCTTTTCCACCAGGAAACAGCCCCACAGGTAATCGCTGTCGCCGGCGAGCAGGGTGTTGTCGAGATCAAACAGGGCGAGTGGCATGGGCGCTCCGGCGGGCTGGCAAAGCCGCGATACTACCTGCTATAGATTCGTGGTTCCAGTGATGTGTTTCGAACTTTTCTTATCCGTGTTGTCTGTTAATATCAATACATAGAATATGAACTCGGCCATACGCGGCGCACTATCTGCGTCCCTGCCGACTAGATGGCTTTTTACAAGTGATTGATTCAAAAGGATACCGTGCCAATGTCGGTATCATCTTGAGTAATGATGACGGCAAGGTTTTCTGGGCGCGTCGCTGCGGCCAGAATGCCTGGCAGTTTCCTCAAGGTGGCATTCAGCAGAATGAAACTCCGCTGGATGCGATGTACCGTGAACTGCACGAAGAGACCGGCCTTACTGCCGGACATGTCAAGCTCGTCGCTCAGACCGATGACTGGTTGCGTTACCGCATACCCAGCCATTTGTTGCGCCGACGCTCCAAGCCGCTCTGCATAGGCCAGAAACAGATCTGGTTCCGCCTGCAGCTGACCGGCAGTGAATCCGATTTCAACCTGTGCTGCAGCGAGACCCCGGAATTCGATAGCTGGCGCTGGGTTGACTACTGGACACCGGTCAAGGAAATCGTATTTTTTAAACGCAAGGTCTACCGCCAGGCATTAAAGCAGCTCGAGAACGCCAGTTAAAGCGGTTGCAGTTCGACCAGCAGCACGATGACAATCAGCAGGATGACCGGAAATTCGTTGAACCAGCGAAACCAGACATGTGACCGCGTATTGCGGTCATGTTTGAAATCCAGCAGCAGCTTGCCGCACCAGATGTGATAGGCCACCAGGATTGCAACCAGTGCCAGCTTGATCTGCAGCCAGAGCGTGTCGAACAGGGTCGGGCTGATTTCGAAAATCAGCCAGAAGCCGAGTGCAATGGTAATAATGCCGCCGGGGGTGGTGATGCCCCAGAACAGTTTGCGCTCCATGATTTTGAAACGCGCCCGGCTGGCTTCGTCATCGGCGCTGGCGTGATAGACGAACAGGCGCGGCAGGTAAAACAGTCCGGCAAACCAGGTCACCATGAAAATAATGTGGAACGACTTGATCCATAACATAAGTGTTTACCTGTTGCAGTTCAGCGGAAGCGGTATTTTAACCTGCAAATATGCCTGCAGGTGAATACAGACACACAATGTGTGTATTCAAATAATTGGCTATATTCGTTGTCTGCGTTAATAATAACGCGCTCATAATCACCCGCAAGAAGTATTTGAATGAACAGCACACCTGATTCTGCAGCAATAAAAGTCGGCGTTGTCGGCGGTACCGGTTACACCGGCGTTGAACTTCTGCGCCTGCTGGTAATGCACCCGTCGATCACACTGCGCATGGTCACTTCGCGCTCCGAAGCCGGGCAAAAAGTCTCTGACATGTTTCCTAATCTGCGTGGCCACACCGATATCGCGTTCACCGAGCCTGAGGTTGATGCGCTGGGTGAGTGTGACCTGGTGTTTTTTGCGACTCCCAATGGCACCGCAATGAAGATGGTGCCAGCCTTGCTTGATAAAGGCTGTCGCGTGATCGACCTGGCAGCGGACTTTCGGCTGCACGATCCGGCGCTGTGGGCGCAATGGTACGGCATGGCGCATGCCTGCCCCGATATCCTCGCCGAGGCCGTGTACGGTATGCCCGAAATCAACCGGGCTGCAATTGCCGGTGCGCGCGTGGTGGCCAATCCGGGCTGTTACCCGACCGCGGTCACGCTGGGTTTTCTGCCCCTGGTTGAGAATGCGCTGGTGGATACCGGGCGCCTGATTGCTGATGCCAAGTCGGGTGTCAGCGGCGCCGGGCGCGGCGCGAGCGTGGCGCATTTGCTCGCCGAAAGTTCAGAAAACTTCAAACCCTACGGTGTTAATGGCCACCGCCACTTACCTGAAATCAGCCAGACCCTGGGGGTTGCTGCAGGCCATAGTGTCGGCCTGACTTTCGTGCCGCACCTGACGCCGATGATCCGTGGCATCGAGGCAACGCTCTATGCAGTACTCAAACAGTGCGATATCGATCTGCATGCGCTATATACAAAGCGGTATGCTGATGAAATTTTCGTCGATGTGTTACCTGAGGGAGCATTGCCGGAAACGCGAAGTGTGAGGGGGTCGAACATGTGCCGGATTTCTGTGTTCCGTCCGCAACAGTCCGATACCGTCGTGGTCTCATCAGTGATTGATAATTTAGTTAAGGGGGCCGCCGGTCAGGCGTTACATAATATGAATATCATGTTTGGATTAACCGAAACCAGCGGGCTGGAGCAGCCTGCCATGCTGCCGTGATGACGCACAGCGCGTTACCAACACGCATCCTGGTCACCATTCAACGGCCGGGTCTTTGGTTGCTGTCGCTGGCCGTTTTTGTCGCCCTGATGGCGCTGCTTATCTGGTCGGCGTATCTATATGGTCAGCGCGTTGCCGGCTATGAGCGCGGCGAAGCGGTTTCAGTGATTGGTAACCTGGAAAAACAGCTCAAAGAAATTCAGGCGCTTTATGCTGAAAGTCAGCATCAAACTGCTATGATTGAACGTACCAGCCAGATTGATGATGATGCCAGCAAACAACTCAAACAGGCATTAAACGAGGCCCAGCAGGAGTCTCTGACGCTCAAAAAGGAACTCGCGTTCTATAAGAGCATTGTGTCTCCCGAGCAGGACAAGCGCAGCCTGGCGATTCAGACCATACAACTGAAACAGGAAGACGGCGGCGATTACCGCTACAAGGTAATGGTCAGTCAGCGTGGACGTAATGACAAGCTGGCACGCGGCACTATCGATATTAAACTCGAAGGTGTTGATGCCGGGCAAGCCAGGACACTCGCCTTGAGTGAAGTGTCCCCAAATGTGAAAAAAGTGACCAAGTTTGGCTTCAAGTATTTTCAGAATTTCGAAGGTACCCTGAGCCTGCCAACAACTTTCACACCCGAAAATTTACGGGTAGTGGTAACACCCAGCAATAACGCTATCGATAAACTCGATGAGCAATACAGCTGGGTCGACCTGACATCGGGAGGTAACTGATATGTGGGGCAACAACAAGATTAAATCAGCCAAGATCGATACCCTGATTGGAAACAGCATCGAAATTAGCGGTGATGTGAAATTCAGCGGTGGTTTGCACCTTGACGGCACAATCATTGGCAGTGTATCGGCCGAAGACAATGAACAGTCTGTACTGGTGGTGAGCGAGCGCGGCTGTATCGAGGGCGATGTGAGTGTATCGTATGCAGTGATCAATGGCACCGTGAAGGGCAATGTTTACGCCTCTGAAAAGCTTGAACTTTCAGGTAAAGCCCGCATAGTAGGTGATGTCCATTACAATCTTCTTGAGATGGCCAGTGGTGCTGAAGTCAACGGCAAAATGCTGCACGACAAGCGTGAGAAAAAACTGCTGGAGCACCACTCAAAAAAGGATGAGACCAATATCCATATCATGGATGCGGCAACCACGGCACAAAGTTGACTAAAATAGTCAGGTAATGCTACATTAGCGATCTGCATTAGCCAAACCTAATGTAGATCGCTAATGTAATTTGGCACATGTTTTATTACGAGGTTCGACACAGGCATGAATATTCAGGTATCGCTAGCACCGATGAAACCCAAGGTGCCGGACAATGCGACGGTAAAGTTCTCCGATGCCGCCGCCGCGCGTGTCAAACAGCTTGTCGAAGAAGCAAATAATCCTGCCCTCAAGTTAAGGGTTTACGTTAATGGCGGCGGTTGTTCCGGCTTCCAGTACGGTTTCGAATTCGATGAAAACGTAAAACAGGATGATTCACAGATTGAAAAAAACGGTGTCGTCATGCTGGTGGATGCCATGAGTATGCAGTACCTGGCAAACTCCGAAGTGGATTATCTTGAAGGCCTCGAAGGTTCGCGTTTTGTGATTAACAACCCGAATGCCAAATCAACCTGTGGCTGCGGCTCGTCATTTTCGATCTGATTTAAGATAAACATTTGTACACAAAAGGGCGCACTGGCGTCCTTTTTTGATTGCCGAGGCATGGACATTTCCTGCTTCGAGTTTGTTAAGCTATGCGCCAGTATTAGCTAAGGAAATATTTATGACTAGCGAGTATTTGCCCGGCCTTGCGGGTGTGCCAGCAACCAAATCGAATATTTCGGATATTGATGGCGGGAAAGGAATCCTCGCGTATCGTGGTTATGATATCCGCGAGCTGGCTGATAAAAGCACCTTCGAAGAAACCGCGCTGCTGTTGCTCGATGGCAAGTTGCCCACGCGCGAAGAACTCGACGAATTTGATCAGCAACTTCGTGGTGAACGCCTGGTAAAATTCAACGTTCTCGAAATTATGAAAAACCTGCCCGCCACCGGGCATCCGATGGAAATGCTGCAAACTGCAATCGCCAGTCTCGGCATGTTCTATGGCGGCGAGAATGGGCTTGCTGATGGTTATCAGCAGGAGGATGACTTTTTCATCCACTGCATGTCAGTCAAAATCATTTCACGCATGGCTACTATCGTCGCGATGTGGCAACACGTGCGCAACGGTTATGAACCCGTCGAACCACGTCATGACCTGACCCATGCAGAAAATTTTCTCTATATGCTGCATGGCCGTGATCCTGATCCGTTCGAAGCGCGCATCATCGATGCCTGCCTGGTGTTGCACGCCGAACACACCATCAATGCCTCAACCTTTGCGGCCATGGTGTGCGGTTCGACACTGGCGTCGCCCTTCCTGGTAATTGCCGCGGCCATCGGCACCCTGGCCGGTCCGTTACACGGCGGCGCAAATCAGCGCGTGGTGGAAATGCTGGAAGAAATCGGACGCCCGGAGAACGTCAAGGACTGGCTCGACATGAAGCTGGAAGAGAAAGAAGTGATCTGGGGCATGGGTCATCGCGAGTACAAGACCAAGGACCCACGCGCGATTGTATTGCAAAAAATGATGATGGAATGGATCGAGCGCAAGGGCAATCTCAGCCCCATGTTCGAAACCGCGCTTGCGCTGGAAGAAGCCTGCGAAGAACGCCTCGGCCCCAAAGGCGTGTATCCAAATGTAGATTATTATTCAGGCATTCTGTACACCGAGATGGGCATCCCGGCGGACCAGTTCACGCCGATATTTGCGGTGTCGCGCATCGCCGGCTGGATGGCGCACTGGCGCGAACAATTATCGGATAACCGTATTTTCAGACCGACCCAGATTTATACCGGCGAGCCTTTCAGGCGATATGTCGAGATGGATAAACGTTAGCGACAGCGGGGTGGGTCGCAGCACCCGGAACCTCGCTGGCATCAATGCCGGGTTATTGTTCCCAGCACCACGGCCTGGTGCGCCCCGGTGACCGATGGCAGGTTGCCGGGTAGCTGGTGAATTGTCTGTTTCGCCAGCCAGGCAAATGCCATCGCCTCTACCCAGTCGGGATGCACACCCGATACTTCTGTTGAAGCAATGGCATACCCCGGCAGGTTTTCGCCCAGGCGTGTCATCAGGTGCCGATTGTGCGCACCGCCGCCGCATATCAGGATTTTCTGTGTCTGGGCTGCATACTGTTTGATGGCCAGTGCAATGCTGCGTGCGCTGAGTTCGCACAGCGTGGCCTGTACATCATCAGCGCGCAGGGCGCGGATCCGGTAGCTCTCCAGCCAGTTAAGATTAAAATATTCAAAGCCCGTGCTCTTGGGAGGCGGCAGGCTGAAATAGTGATCTTCGAGTAAATCGGCCAGCAAGGTTTCATTGACCTGTCCGCATCGCGCCCAGTCGCCATCACGGTCGTAGCTCAGGCCGTTTATCTTGTGTATCCAGGCATCCATCAGGCCGTTACCGGGGCCGGAATCAAAGCCGGTGATATTCGCTGTGTCACCGGGCAGAAGTGTCAGGTTGGCAATGCCGCCAATATTGATCACGCTGAGGTGTTCTTGCTCACTTTTAAAAACAGCGGCATGGAAGGCCGGCGCCAGCGGAGCGCCCTGTCCACCCGCGGCAATGTCCGCAGTTCTAAAATCGCTTACGACATCAATACCGGTTTGCTGCGCGATCACCTCGGCGTTACCAATCTGGAGTGAAAAAGGCTGTACTGTGTCAGGTCGATGGCGAATTGTCTGGCCGTGGCTGCCGATGGCGATCACCTCGTCGGGGCGCACACCGGCCTTTTCCAGCAACTGGTTCGCCGCCTGGGCAAAGATGTTTCCGGTCTGATTATCAAGCGCATCCAGCGATCCCAATGCATCATCTGGAAGTTTGCGGCTTTCGAGTAAGGCCTGGTGCAATTGGCCCGGCCAGGGGTGGCAATGTGTGCTGATTAACCGGGGAGAGGTATCGGCAAAGTCTACCAGCGCTGCGTCGATACCATCTATGCTGGTACCGGACATCAGGCCGATATAAAGCTGCGACATTACCGGGTGGTAAGTTTAATTATTCAGCGCCAGCTGTGTCCGCGCGAGCAGATCAAGTTGTGCCAGCACCGGTTGTGTTTTCAAATTGAAATCATCCAGCAGGTCTTTTGCTACCGGCTGTGCAGTCGGCAGTTTTACGGTCAGCGGATTACGGTGCACGCCACTGACGCGGAATTCATAATGCAGGTGCGGGCCGGTGGCGAGTCCCGAGCTGCCAACATAACCGATGGTCTGCCCCTGCGTAACTTTTTTGCCGGTACGGATGTGTTTGTCGTAACTGTTGAGATGCGCATACAAGGTGCTGTACTTGCTGCCGTGCTGAATAATCACGACGCGGCCATAACCACCCTTGG
>JBATHJ010000329.1:0-6898 GCA_049666625.1 Gammaproteobacteria bacterium
GGTCAGGGTGCCGTCCGAGTTAAACGCGCGCCACATCAGGCCCTGCATGATGCCGGAAATCCACATCGAAGTGATGTACAGCACCACACCGATGGTGGCGATCCAGAAATGGGTTTCGAT
This sequence comes from Gammaproteobacteria bacterium, assembly GCA_049666625.1. Classification (GTDB taxonomy): domain Bacteria; phylum Pseudomonadota; class Gammaproteobacteria; order SZUA-229; family SZUA-229; genus JASBSR01. Next base: position 121 of record JBATHJ010000329.1, read on the forward strand.
CAGGCGCTTGCTGTAGATCTCAACACCAAACAGGCGCGGGATGAGGAAGTACATGGCACCGATACTGATGAAGGCCACCCAGCCCAGCGCACCTGAATGCACATGGCCAATGGTCCAGTCAGTGTAATGCGATAAAGCATTTACGGTCTTGATGGCCATCATCGGGCCTTCGAAGGTAGACATACCGTAAAACGAAACCGAGACAATCAGGAATTTCAGAATCGGGTCACTGCGCAATTTTTCCCACGCACCTGACAAGGTCATGATGCCGTTGATCATACCGCCCCAGGAAGGCGCCAGCAGGATCAGCGAGAACACCATACCCAGCTACTGGGTCCAGTCTGGCAGCGCGGTGTAATGCAGGTGGTGAGGGCCCGCCCATATATAGGTGAAGGCCAGTGCCCAGAAATGCACCACCGACAGGCGATACGAGTAGACAGGGCGTTCGGCCTGCTTGGGAATAAAGTAATACATGATGCCAAGGAAACCGGCAGTGAGGAAGAAGCCTACCGCGTTATGCCCGTACCACCACTGCACCATGGCGTCCTGCACACCCGAATAAGCAGAATAGGATTTCAGCAGCGACACCGGCAGTGCCGCACTGTTGACCACGTGCAACATCGCCACGGTAAGAATAAATGAACCGAAGAACCAGTTAGCCACATATATATGCCTGACCTTGCGCTTGGCGATGGTACCGAAGAACACCACGGCATAGGACACCCAGACCACGGTAATCAACAGGTCAATCGGCCACTCGAGCTCGGCGTATTCTTTGGAAGAGGTATAACCCAGTGGCAGGGTAATCGCGGCCAGCAGGATAACCAGGGTCCAGCCCCAGAAAGTGAACTGCGCCAGCGCCGGGGCGAACAGTCGCGTATGACAGGTTCGCTGCACCACATAGTACGAGGTCGCGAACAGGGCGGAGCCGCCAAACGCGAACACGACCGCATTGGTATGCAGTGGACGCAGGCGACCAAAGGTCAGCCACGGCGTGTCAAAATTAAGCACGGGCCAGGCCATCTGCGCTGCAATTAAGACACCTACGGTCATACCAACAATACCCCAGACGACCGTCATAATAGAGAATTGTCTGACGACAGTGTCGTTGTAGGTCATGCTTGTATCATTCATGGAGTTTTCCTTCCTGATGCATTTAACTGGGTGCGAAGTATATTAACATTTACTTATGTTCAATATGACAATTTGTCATTAATCGACAAACTGGGGCGCAAATCCCGATCCCCAGAGAATCGCTGTTGCCGCCAGTGCTGACACCAGTGCGACCAGTCCCACAGCCAGCACGGCGCTGGAAAACAGGAAGCCGCGCTCTTCGGGAATGCCCATCATGATTGGCACTCCCGTATACAGCAGGTACACCGAGTACGCCAGCGCGGGCAGACCGACAACAAAATTCAGCCACAGGATTGGTAGCAGTTCGAAGATCCCCACCAGGAACATCGGCGTGGCCACATAGGCGGCGAGTGAAATGCAGCGCGGTAACGGCTGTTCAGCGCCGTAGGTTTTGCCCATCCAGTGAATCACAAAGCCCATCGAGAACACGCCGATCAGCATCACCAGGTAATACGCAATGGCGATGACCAGTGCGCTGTCTGGAGTCAGCTTGACGGCCTCGCGTGCACCTATCTCCCAGCCAAACAGGGTGGTGCCAAAATAACCCGAAATCGGCGGTATTGCAGCCAGCAGGAAGACATACGAGCAGTAACATTTACCAATCGTGCAATTCTCGTCACGAATCTTTTGCCATTCTTGTAGTGGATTGGAAAAAAGACCGAATAAATGCGACAGCATCATAAGTGTGTTCTCCTGTTATGAGACAAATCTGGAATAAATATAAACGCTGACGCCATAATACTACGCTGCCTTTCTGGTTCAAGCTTTTAAAAACAAGAGCTCACCGCATACGTGCTGCTCTGCACCTATATTAGTGATCAGTTATTCAACTCGAATTTCGGCGCAACTTTAGTTGAGTTACTAATGCTGCCTCATGACATAAATCAAGTCATAACACACAACCCGCATGAAAATCTGTCAGCAGACGAATGTCTATGTACACGGGAGGTCCACTATCTGGGTTATAGGCCGGTGTGTCTTGACTAATGTCATGACCCTCCCGGTGTGAATTACTTATGCTCGGTCGGTGTTTAACAGCTGCAAATCTGGAAGCGTGCATGGATAACAAGATTATTTTCGATAAACAACTCATCAATCGTTATGATTGTGCCGGCCCGCGCTATACGTCTTACCCGACTGCGTTGCAATTTAGCACTGCATACAGTGCGCGCGACTACATCGGCTGGGTAGAGCAAAGTAACAATGACCCGATTCCGAGCCCGTTATCACTCTATTTCCATATCCCGTTTTGCAATACGATTTGTTATTACTGTGGTTGCAGCAAGATAGTTACCAAGGACCCGGGCAAGGCCAATACTTACGTAACCTTGTTATTGCGCGAGATTAAATTACAGGGACAATTGTTTGACCGTGATCGCCAGGTGACACAAATGCACTGGGGCGGCGGTACACCGACATTTCTGCACGACAGCGACATACAATCCATCCTCGACGTCGCGGCTGCCAGTTTCAATATGGCGCCAGATGACCAGGGTGAATACAGCATTGAAGTCGACCCGCGCACTGTATCTGCAGATCGCGTCGTGCACCTGCGTGAAATGGGATTCAACCGCATCAGTTTTGGGGTGCAGGATTTCGATCCGCAAGTGCAAATCGCTGTCAATCGTGTACAGGATAACCAGCACATAATTGAAAATATCAATGCTGCCCGGGAATGCGGTTTTCATTCCATCAACATTGACCTGATGTACGGCCTGCCAAAGCAGACCCTGAAGACCTTCGCCGATACCCTGGAACAAACCATAGCTGCCAATCCTGACCGGCTTGCAATATACAGCTATGCGCACATGCCTGACCTGTTCAAGCCACAACGCAGGATTGATGAAAGCGAACTGCCCGAACCTGCAGTAAAACTCGACATGCTGCAAATGTCTATCGAACGTTTGCAAAATGCCGGCTATGTTTATATCGGCATGGACCATTTCGCAAAAGCGGATGATGACCTGGTGAAAGCACAGCAAAATGGCACCCTGCAACGCAATTTCCAGGGCTACTCAACCCACGCAGACTGTGACATCGTCGCCATGGGCATCACCGCGATCAGCCAGATCGGCGACAGCTATAGCCAGAATGTAAAAACGACTGAGGACTATGAATCCTGCCTGTTGCAGGACCAGGTACCTGTCTTCCGCGGCATTGAACTTGAACCCGATGACCTGTTGCGTCGCGAAGTGATCAGTGAGCTAATGTGTAATTTCCGACTCGATATCAGCCACATCGAACAAAAATGGGGCATACAATTTACGCAATACTTTGATGCTTCCATTCCGCACCTGGAACAGATGGCGGGTGACGGCCTGTTAAAAATGACGCCAAATACGATAGAAGTAACACCGGCAGGACGCCTGCTGGTGAGAATAATCTGCATGGAATTTGATCGCTACCTGCAGGAACGCCGCAAAGAAGAGCGTTATTCGAGGGTTATATAATTAGTAATAGTGGCGGGATGCCGCGCTGACAGCGGGACTGGCGCTGGCGGTTAATCGCACTCGCCGCCCTTGCATTCACCGACAACCTGGCGCAGCCGGTTTATATCCTTGATATGCACCCGGCGGCGATCAACTTCGATGGTGCCCTCTTCCTGGTAATGCGCAAACAGGCGACTCACGGTTTCCACTGCCAGGCCCAGGTAGTTGGCGATGTCCTGGCGCGGCATGCTCAATACAAAATCATTGGCTTTCCAGTGACGTTCTTCCATACGCCGTGAAATACTCAGCAGAAAACTCGCGACTTTTTCTTCGGCGCTCATTTTACCCAGCATTAACAGCATGGAATGATCATTGTGGACTTCTTTGCCGATAATGCGGCGCATCTGTTGCTGGATGGCGGGCAACTGCAGGCAGAGTTCTTCGAGTTCTTTTATCGGCAACTCGCAGACACTGCTGGTTTCGAGTGAAATACAGGCGCAGGAATGGGTGTCATCGCGAAACCCGTCCAGTCCGACGAGTTCACCCGGCATGTGGAAACCCACGATCTGTTCATCACCATTGGGGCTTTCGACGATGGTTTTCAGGCTGCCTGAGCGTACTGCATAAATCGACGTGGCATGGTCGCCGTCGTGATACAGGTAGTCGCCCTTGTGCAGGGGGCGGCGGTGATCAACGACTGAATCGAGTCGCTCCAGCTCTTCCTCACCCATGCCATGCGGAAAACATAATTCCCGCATATTGCACTGACCGCAGCCGAGCTTGAGTTTTTCGAAATTGAGACTGGAAGACTTGTTCATACATTTATATCCACACTGTCAGAGACCGGGTTTATAACATGAATCACATAGTTTTTTGGTACTTGCGATAAACTCCGGTTTTTTTTCGCCTGATACCAGCATGCCTGCTATTGAAAATAAAATCTGCTTTCATTGTAGCCTCCCTGTCCCCGCGGGGACAGAGATTTCTGTAAAAATTGACGGCATTAACCGCCCGATGTGCTGTTACGGCTGCCAGGCCGTGGCACAGGCGATTGTGGACGGCGGTATGGCGGACTTTTACCGCTACCGCACCGCCAGCCCGGCGCGCCCCGAGGCCCTGGTGCCGGAATTTCTCAGCCAGCTCAAAGTCTATGATAACCCCGCGGTGCAGCAGCATTTTGTCGAGGATAGCACTGAAAAAAGCCCCGCAAGCGCCGCCGAGCGCGATATTCGCGAGGTTTCACTGATTCTTGAGGGTATCGTCTGCGCTGCCTGTATCTGGCTAAACGAGCACCATCTCAACGCCCTGCCCGGCGTGATCGAGGCCAGCATCAATTATTCCACCCATCGCGCGCGCGTGCGCTGGGACAATAATCGCATCGCGCTCAGCCAGATTCTTGAGGCGATCAGCCGCATCGGCTACATGGCCCACCCCTACGACCCGGACCAGCAGCAGCGCATTATCGAGAAAGAGCGCAAACAGCAGCTGCGCCGCCTCGGCCTCGCCGGTGTCCTCGGCATGCAGATCATGATCCTCGCGGTGGCCATGTACAGCGGCGACTGGTGGGGCATGGAAGCCGACTTCAGGCGCTATTTCCGCTGGCTGAGCCTGCTCATCAGCGTGCCCCTGCTGCTGTTTTCATCGCGCACTTTTTTTGAATCCGCGCTGCGTGACCTGCGCAACCGCCGTGTCGGTATGGACGTACCGGTCGCACTCGGTATTGGCATCGCCTTCGCCGCCAGCGTGCTGCACACGATTTCGGACCAGGGCGCGGTGTATTTCGACTCGGTGGCTATGTTTACCTTCTTCCTGCTGGGCGCGCGCTATTTCGAAATGAACGCGCGCAAGCGCACCGCCGAAACCACCGAGGCCCTGCTCAACCTGCAACCGGCCATCGCCACTAAACTGGTGACCGAAAACGGCATCGAGCAGCAGCACAGCGTACCGGTGGTCGAACTCAAGGTAGGTGACCGCATCCTGGTGCGCCCCGGGGAAAACATTGCCACCGATGGCGTGATTCTCGACGGCCGCTCCGGGGTGAACGAATCGCTGGTCACTGGCGAAAGCCTGCCGGTAACACACGGACCGGGGGAGCGCGTGATCGGCGGCAGCACCAACAGCGAAAGCCCGCTGATTATTCGCGTCGAAAAAATTGGTGACGATACCGTGCTGGCCTCGATCCACCGCCTGCTGGAAGACGCGCAGAACCACAAACCCATGATCGCCCAGCTGGCCGACCGCATTGCCGCGCGCTTTGTCGCCGTCATCCTGCTGATCGCGGGCAGTGTCGCGCTGTACTGGTTTTGGGCGGGCAATGCTGACTGGCTGCAGATCACCATCGCAACATTGGTAGTGACCTGTCCGTGCGCACTCTCGCTGGCAACGCCCACCGCAATCACCGCCGCCAGCGGTCGCTTTGCCAGCATCGGGCTGTTGCCGAGCAGCCGTCATGCACTGGAAACCCTGGCCCATGTCACGCATTTTGTGTTCGATAAAACCGGCACGCTCACCGCGGGCAAACTCCGGCTGGTTAAAAGCGTTGCACTCGGCGGTCAATCCGAACAGGCGTATTTGCAGATTGCGGCCGCGCTCGAAGCCGGCTCGGAACACCCGGTGGCAAAAACCATTGTGCAAAGCGCAGGCAAACAAACCTTGCAGGCGACTGCGCTAACCAATATCCCCGGCAGCGGCATCAGCGGCCGCATCGATGGCACACGCTGGACAGTGGGCAAGCTGCAATATATCGAGGAGGTCTGCGGCGAACGCATCGACAACAGCCTGCTAAGCCGGCATGACATCGACCAGCTGACACTGGTGGCGCTGGCCAGCGAAAACAAACTGCACGCGCTGTTTGCACTCGACGACAGTGTTCGTGATGAGGCCGCGCAGCTGGTGGCGCAATTACGCGCTGCCGGCAAACACATCAGCCTGCTCAGCGGCGACCAGCAGGCAATTGCCGAACGCATTGCGCAGCAGCTCGGTATAGATGATGTGCGCGGCAATCTCAAACCCGAAGACAAGCTCGCCGCGGTACGCGAATTGCAACAGCACGGCGCGGTGGTAGCGATGACCGGCGACGGCATCAACGACGCCCCGGTGCTGGCCGGCGCCGATGTCTCCATCGCCATGGGCAGCGGCACTCAGCTGGCTGCGGCCAGTGCCGACATGATCCTGCTGTCGAATGATATTTCACATCTCGCCGCCGGCTACCAGGT
>JBATHJ010000330.1:0-10128 GCA_049666625.1 Gammaproteobacteria bacterium
GGAAACGACCAACAGGGCTGTATTTTTATCAGCCCTGCCAGCCAACGAGTCAGCGACTACCCGTTATTCAACCGGATCCCTGACGCGATCACGGTCACGGTCCTGATCTTTATCCTGATCAGCGTCATCCTTGTCTTTTAAGCGAACACGATCACGATCCTGGTCAGGTTCATCCGCATCATGCAAGCGGTCACGGTCTCGATCACGATCCATATCCGCGTCAACACGGTCACGAACCTGATCCCGCACCTGGTCAGCTGCCAGCAGAAGGTCAGCATCCGATGATGCAGCCAGCGCCTGGCCTGCGGCTAATACACCGCCCATTGCGAGAACGGTAACAAGTAATTTTGTTAATGTTTTGTGTATCATCACTCTCACCTCTATTCAGTTATAAGACACGATCCTCTCGCGTCATAATCACTGTATTAGAGACTGAGCGCCGGGGTCATGACCCGCATCAACTTCTGAACTACAATAAAAATTTGATTAAATGAACTATTTATTACTTATGCAATCGCGTCATCCGCCACGTGATAGCGTGGGTCTTCCATCACGTTGACTTCTACCAGGTTACCGGCTTTCTTCAGTAACAGCCGGCATTCATCGCTGAGGTGGCGCAAGTGCAATGTCTTGCCTGCCTTGATATAGCGCTCTGCCAGGGTATCAATCGCTTCAATCGCAGAATGGTCGGCAACGCGCGAATTTTGAAACTCGATAATGACATCATCCGGGTCCTGCTCTGGATCAAACAGTTCAAGGAAGTTTTTGACTGATCCGAAAAACAACGGGCCGTTGAGCTCATGCACCCGTGAACCTTTTTCGTCGTCATAGGATTTGATATTGATATGGCGCGCATGCTCCCAGGCGAAGGCGAGTGCAGAAACAATCACGCCCACCACGACTGCTACCGCGAGATCAGTAAATACCGTCACTGCTGAAACCAGTACCAGGACGAAAGCATCGGTCGTCGGGATCTTGCCCATAATGCGCAGGCTGGACCATTCGAAGGTTGCCATCACCACGATAAACATCACACCGACCAGCGCCGCCATCGGGATGCGCTCGATCAGCGGCGATGCAAACAGGATGAACGACAACAGGAACAGCGCCGCAGCCACACCCGACAAACGCTGGCGCCCGCCGGAGTTCACGTTGATCATGCTCTGGCCGATCATGGCGCAACCGCCCATGCCGCCAAACAAACCGGTAACGGTGTTGGCAATACCCTGACCAAAGCATTCGCGGTTACCGCGTCCGCGGGTGTTGGTGACTTCATCGATCAGGCTGAGTGTCAGCAAGGATTCAATCAGGCCAATCGCGGCGAGGATGAGTGCATAGGGGATAATAATCAGCAGGGTTTCAAAACTCACTGGCACATCCGGAATATGAAACGTCGGCAAACCGCCCTCGATACTGGCGAGATCGCCCACCGTCACGGTATCCAGCTCCAGCCCGAGGACCAGCAGGCTGACGGCGATAATTGCCACCAGTGCTGCGGGAATACTGCCGGTCAACTTCGGTAATAAATGAATAATTGCCATCGTCAGCACAATCAGGCCAGCGAATATCATCAGCGCCTCACCACTCAACCATTCTTTAACGCCGTCCGCATTGGTCACCTGGAAGTGCTGGACCTGCGCAAGAAAAATAACAATCGCGAGACCGTTAACAAATCCCAGCATCACCGGGTACGGCACGATACGTATAAATTTGCCCAGCCTGAGCACCCCCGCAAGCATCTGGATCAGGCCGGTAAGCACCACGGTAGCGAACAGATATTCCACCCCGTGCTCGGCGACCAGCGCCACCATCACCACCGCCATGGCGCCGGTGGCACCGGAAATCATCCCCGGACGGCCACCAAATATGGCGGCAAGCAGCCCCACCATGAACGCAGCGTACAGCCCGACCAGGGGATCAACCCCGGCGACAAAGGCGAACGCAACGGCTTCCGGTACCAGTGCCAGCGCCACGGTGAGGCCGGACAGAATTTCGTTTTGAAAGCACACACGGCTGGCGCAACCAAGCTTGAACATGAATAACCTATTGGAATTTAAAGACTTGAAGGGCGCGAAGTATATCAGAAAATGCTTATGCAAGTCAGGCTAATAGCGCCCCAGCCTGCACAGCAGATACTTTTCGACATGCTATCCTTGCGCTCCAGACACTACCATCTCAATACCATGGTGAAAAAAATTGCAGTTTTTGCCGACGTGCAAAACATTTATTACACCACACGAGATGCCTTCGCGCGCCAGTTCAATTACGCGAAACTCTGGCAACGCATCAGCGAACAAGGTGAAATTGTTTCGGCGATTGCCTACGCGATTGATCGCGGCGATGACAAACAGCTTAAATTTCAGAATGCACTGAGACAGATTGGTTTTACGATCAAACTCAAACCTTTTATTCAGCGCAGTGATGGTTCAGCCAAGGGCGACTGGGATGTGGGAATAGCGATTGATGTCATGCAAATCGCGCAGGACGTGGATACGGTAGTGTTGTTATCAGGTGACGGCGACTTCGACCTGCTGCTGGACAGGATAAAAACCGACTACGCAGTCAATGCCGAGGTCTACGGCGTAGCAGCACTCACCGCCAATTCACTGATCGCCGCCGCCAGTCGTTATCACCCAATCGACGCTGACCTGTTGTTATAAAAATTAATTATCCACGGATGAACGCAGATGAACACGGATTTTGTTTTCTGCGCCTGCGGCGCAGACCTTACCCCAGCAATAGTTTTTATCAGCGTTTATCTGCGTTCATCTGTGGACTATTTTTTCTATTCTTCTAAGCAGACTAAACCTCAGCTGCCAGCCAGTGCATCGATTACTTTATTTAGCGTGGCGCTTGGGCGCATCACTGCGGATACCAGTACCCTGTCGGGACGGTAGTAACCGCCGATATCGACTGCCCTGCCCTGTGCACCGTTCAGCTCGCCGACGATTTTTGTTTCATTGTCAGTCAGCTGTTTTGCAACCGGTGTGAACACCGCTTTTAATTGCGCATTTTCATTCTGCTCTGCCAGTGCCTGTGCCCAGTACAGGGCCACGTAGAAATGACTGCCGCGGGTATCGAGTTCACCGGTTTTGCGCGAGGGCGATTTATTGTTGTTCAAAAACTGGCTGTTTGCCTTATCAAGTGCCGTTGCCAGCACCTGTGCTTTATCGTTACTGGTTTTTTGCGCCAGGTCTTCTATCGAAACCGCCAGTGCCAGGAACTCGCCCAGCGAATCCCAGCGCAGATGATTTTCTTCGACCAGTTGTTGCACATGCTTTGGCGCAGAACCGCCGGCACCGGTTTCAAACAGGCCACCGCCGGCGAGCAGCGGCACGATGGATAACATTTTCGCACTGGTGCCCAGCTCGAGGATGGGGAACAAATCGGTTAAATAATCACGCAATACGTTACCCGTGACCGAGATCGTATCTTCACCCGCTTTCACCCGCACCAGCGTGTAATTAATCGCCTCAACCGGTGACATAATTTTAATATCAAGCCCGGCGGTATCGCCAACGATAGTCGAATCCTTTAAATATTTTTCAACCTTTTTAATCAACATCGCATCGTGTGCACGATGTTTATCCAGCCAGAAAACAGCGGGCTGGCCGGTTAAGCGCGCGCGTTTCACCGCCAGCTTTACCCAGTCCTGGATCGGCAGGTCTTTGGTCTGGCACATGCGCCAGATATCACCCGGTGCGACTTTATGCTCCAGCAGGGTTTTACCGGATGCATCAGTGACGCGTACCGTGCCGCTCACAGGTATTTCAAAGGTTTTATCGTGTGAACCGTACTCTTCGGCTTTCTGCGCCATCAGCCCGACATTACTCACGCTGCCCATGGTGGCAACATCGAAGGCGCCGTTGTGTTTACAAAATTCAATCGTTGCCTGGTATATACCGGAGTAGCAACGATCAGGAATCATCGCCCTGGTGTCATGCAGCTTGCCATCGGTGCCCCACATTTTGCCGGACGAGCGAATCGCCGCGGGCATTGATGCATCGACAATGACATCGCTGGGCACATGCAGGTTGGTAATGCCCTTGTCCGAGTTCACCATCGCCAGTTCCGGGCGTGTCTTGTAGACCGCCTGGATATCTGCTTCGATTTGCCTGCGTTCATCGTCGGGCAGTCTGGCTATTTTAGCGTAGACATCGCCCAGCCCATTGCGCGTGTCGACACCGAGTTTTTCAAACGTGGCCGCGTGTTTTGCAAATACATCCTTGTAATACACGTTCACCGCGTGGCCGAAAATAATCGGGTCGGAAATTTTCATCATGGTGGCTTTCATGTGCAATGACAGCAATACACCGTGTTTTTTTGCGTTCTGCATCTGCTCTTCAAAGAACGCACACAGTGCCCTGCAATCCATCACCGAAGCATCGATCACTTCAGATTCGAGCACTGCCAGCTTATCTTTCAGCACACGGGTCTGGCCGTCATCACCCTGCAATTCGATTTTTAGATCACCGGCGGACTTGATAACGGCTGATTTTTCACTCGAATAAAAATCACCATCGTGCATGGAAACCACACGTGATTTTGATTTCGCCGACCACTCACCCATGCGATGCGGATGTTTTTTCGCATATTCTTTTACCGGTGCAGCCACGCGACGGTCCGAGTTGCCCTCGCGCAACACCGGGTTGACTGCGCTGCCGAGTACCCTGGCATAGCGTGCATTGATGTCGGCCTCGACATCATTTGCCGGGTCCTCAGGGTAATTCGGGATAGCGTAACCCTGCGCCTGCAATTCCCTGATCGCAGCGTGCAACTGCGGCACCGACGCACTGATGTTGGGCAATTTAATGATATTCGCCTCGGGCGTTTTTGCCAGCTCGCCGAGTTCGGCCAGCGCATCATCCATTTTTTGCGCGGCGGTTAATTTATCGGGAAAATTGGTAATAATCCGGCCCGAGAGTGAAATATCACGGGTTTCAACCTCAATGCCGGCGGCCCTGGTATACGCCTGCACAATGGGAAAAAAGGAATACGTGGCCAATGCGGGTGATTCGTCTGTTTCGGTGTAAATGATTTTGTAGCCTGGCATAGAAGTATTCCTGGGAATGTCGTTGTGATGGGCTCGCCCGCGGAGGCGCACACGGAAAGTCGTGCATTATATTTCAGATTGGCATCGGGTTCACTATCCACTCAGGTGGGGTGAGCGCGCACGGCCACGCGCTTAAATGGTGCGCTGACAGCCAGCCGCCGTTAATTTTCCTGTATCAAACCAACGTGGGATTTTCGAAGTATCATGAACAGGATATACAAGGATAAAACCGCCGCGAAGTAGCACCAGACTGAAATAAACGCATAGCCGTAATATATGGATGAAAAAGCCACCGAGACAGCAATGATAAGGCCGAATATTTTAATGCTGCGCTCACTCGCCAGCAGCAATGGCGTCAGCACAATCACCGCGTAGAAAACCCGCAGCGCAATACGTGGAACATAAGCGTCGTACACCAGCGTGGTTTTGTAATCGATGGAGTGTTCTGTTATCAGTACGCGTAGCCAGTCGTGGTGTAACCACAGCGGAATATACATCGACAGCCCAAGCGCCGCACCGACAAAAATCAGGCCATAGAACAGCTTTTTCCTGGTCGCGTCTGTTTCCAGCGCGTAACAGGCAAACGGTATCCAGAATAACCAGAACACATGTGAAAACAGCATGAACCCCAGCGCGGGCAGACGCACCGATGCGCCGTCATCGGCTTCGAGTCCCAGCCAGACAAAACCTTCAAAAATCTGCTGCACACCGAATACCAGGGGCAGCAGCGCAAACACCCAGTAGGGTTGCTTAAGACCGGCAGCTTTTTTCAAACAGTAAAGACCAACGGGGATTAGCACCACGGAAGCACCGAAACTCGCCGTTGCTGAAAAGCACATATGCCATCCCCCGTCCTGATTTAAACTACAGGCCATGAGTAGCATACTCAATACGGCAACAGTGCTTGTTAAATCAAAATGTCCCGCAATTACGCAGCGAATGCGCTGTTAGTTGATACACATCCACTCTTCAGGCGTTTTTCTCCAGCACTCTGAAAACAATATCAATACTCAGGTCCAGCATGTGTAATCTTGTCGCAGCGTCCCTGCCGGCTTTGCTGGCCCGGTAAAAATGCGGCGTCATGATCAGCAGATTATTGATTTGCGTATTACTGTTTAGGTGCACTTGAAATTGCAGCGGCTGGTCTTCAAGCCGGGTAAACCCCATGGCTTCGGCCTGGGTTAGCGCCGGTGGTGGTGTTTTTTTGACATCGCTGTAAATGATTTCACGCAGCTCGGCTAAATGTTCAGCACCGGGCTCGGCCAGGATGATTCTGCCACCGGGTTTCAGTACCCGGTTAAAACCTTCGAAACTCTGGAATCCAAACACACATACAATGATATCGACGCTTTCAGGCAACAGCGGCGGCTGCCGGTTGGTGCCGACGATCCAGCTGATGTGCTTGTTTCGTCTGGCGGCTTCGACAATGGCGGGTTTGGAAATGTCCAGCCCGACAAATGAAAGTTGTGTATCTGCCGCGGTTTGCGCCAGCACTTTAAATACATAATCAAAATAGTAGCCTTCGCCACAACCTGCATCCAGCAGGCAGAGTTCGCCGTCTCCGACATGCAACTCGGCTATCTGTGCCTGCACAATGTCAGCCAGGGTGCGCGCGATCGGTTCATAGCAGGCAGCATTTAAAAACGCGGTTCGCGCGCTCACCATGGCCTTGCTGTCGCCCGGGTGCCTGGTGCGTTTATGCTGCACCGGCAACAGGTTGACATAGCCCTGGCGCGCGATATCAAAACTGTGGCCGTTTTCACACACCAGCTGTTTATCGCGCGCTTGCAGGCGCGCGCCATCGATCGGGCACGCCAGCTTATGCGGCTTGAGGATATTCATTGTTCATCTACGAATTTTCATCAGCGTGCTATTAAAACAGATTTCCCATGGCAGCGTGCCATAGCGCGTCCTGCCTGCGTCTGCGCAGAAGTATTATGCAAACTGCCGTGTTTTTCGGGTCATCGCGCTCGCGCGACTTTCATCTGGCGGGCGACTATGAAATGATCCTCCCCCATGAGCGCGCAAATCACCCCTGACAACACCGCACAGCATATTCTGCACAGCGTATTCGGCTACGACAGCTTCCGCCTGCAACAACAGGATATCGTCGAGCACATGCTCAAAGGCGGTGATGCGCTGGTGCTGATGCCCACCGGCGGCGGAAAATCGCTGTGTTACCAGATACCCGCGATGATTCGCCCCGGTGTCGGCATCGTGGTGTCGCCGCTGATCGCGCTGATGCAGGACCAGGTCAGTGCGCTGCAGCTGAACGGGGTCAACGCCGCATTTCTCAACTCGACCCTGGGTGCAGACGAAGTGCGCGAGGTGGAGGACAAGCTGCAACGCGGTGAACTCGACCTGCTCTACGTCGCCCCCGAGCGGCTGATGATGCCGCGCATGCTGAACCTGATCGAGCGCATCCCGGTGGCGCTGTTTGCCATCGACGAAGCCCATTGTGTATCGCAGTGGGGGCATGATTTTCGTCCCGAGTATGTCCAGCTGTCGATACTGCACCAGCGTTTCCCGACGATTCCACGCATTGCACTCACCGCGACGGCGGACAGCGCGACGCAACGCGAGATTATCGAACGCCTCTCACTGGGCAACGCGCAGCAGTTTATCGGCGGCTTTGATCGCCCCAATATTCGCTACCGTATCAGCGAAAACACCGGCAACGCGCGCGATGCGCTGCTGCGCTTTATTCGCAATGAACACCCCGGCGAGAGCGGCATTGTTTACTGCCTGTCGCGCAAGCGCGTCGAAGAAGTCGCCAGCTGGCTGTCGTCCAAAGGCCTCAACGCGCTGCCCTACCATGCCGGCCTGTCGGCGCAGGTGCGCCAGCAGAACCAGCAGCGCTTCCTGCGCGAAGATGAAATCATTATCGTCGCCACCATCGCCTTCGGCATGGGCATCGACAAACCCGATGTGCGTTTTGTCGCGCATCTGAATTTACCGAAGAGTCTCGAAGCCTATTACCAGGAAACCGGTCGCGCCGGCCGCGACGGCCTGCCCGCCGATGCCTGGATGATGTACGGCCTGCAGGATGTGATCATGCTGAAAAAAATGCAGGCCGAGTCCGTCGCCCCCGAGGAAATCAAGCGCCTGGAAAACCACAAGCTCGACGCCATGCTCGGTCTGTGCGAACTCACCAGTTGCCGGCGCCAGGTATTACTGCGTTATTTCGGCGATGAACTGCCGGCGCCCTGCGGCAACTGCGACACCTGCCTCGAACCGCCCGAAACCTGGGACGCCACCGCCGCAGCACAAAAAGCCCTGTCCTGCGTGCACCGCACCGGCCAGCGTTTCGGCGTGAGTTACCTGGTCGATGTGCTGCTCGGCAAGGACAATGAACGTATCAAACGCTTCGGCCACGACAGCGTGAGCACCTACGGCATCGGCACCGAGCTCAATCAAAACCAGTGGCGCGACCTGTATCGCCAGCTGATCGCGCGCGGCCTGCTGGCAGTCGATCTCGAAGGCCACGGCGGCCTGCGCCTGGTCGAAGCCAGTCGCCCGGTACTGCGCGGTGAAGCGCAACTGCATTTGCGTAAAATGTCACCCCGGGCCAAAGCGAAAAGCCGTGAGCGCAAGGGTTCCGGCAGGGCCGCGCGTTTTGATGATGCCGCCATGAGCAAACTCTGGCAGGCATTGCGCGCGCGACGCCAGCAACTCGCCGATGAACACGGCGTGCCCGCCTACATGATTTTTCACGATGCCACGCTGGCCGAGATGGTGGAAAACCGTCCCGAAAGCCTGGCGCAGCTGTCGAACATCAGCGGTGTCGGCGAACGCAAACTGGCCGACTACGGCGAGGCCTTTCTCGACGTGCTGAATGAATACCGTGATCTCGAGGCAAATTCACTCAGCGATACCGAGGAAGAATCCCTGCAACTATTACGCAGTGGCATGGACGTCGACGCCATTGCCGCACAACGCGGCCTCAAGACCACCACCGTCTACAGCCATCTTGCCAACAGTATCGAACGCGGCGAAATTGCTCTGAATGATGTGGTCTCACTGCAGCCACAGCAACTCGAACAAATTCGCTTTGCCATCGAACAGTTCGGCGGCGGCAATAAACTCAAACCGGTGTTTGATGCGCTCGAAGGCGAATATGGCTACGAAATCTTGCGCTGTGTGCGATCAGATATGACACGTTGATGTTATGACGACTGATACCGCACAAAATGACAGACAGGTACGCCGCATTATCCTGCTTGAAGGTGGCGCCAACCTGCTGGTACTGATAAGCAAAACCATTGTTGGCGTCACTACCGGTTCGATGGGCATACTCGCCGATGCAATCCATTCTTTATCCGACCTGGCCAACAATATTATCGCCTGGATCGTGATGCATTATTCCAGCCAGCCGGCTGATCGCAAACATCCCTACGGCCATCGAAAGTTTGAAACCCTGGCGGTGTTTGTGCTGGCGACATTATTAATCGTGCTTGCGTTTGAACTTGCCCTCAGCGCGATTCAAAAAGAAGAAACTGTCGTCGTCACCAGTAACATCGAACTTGCGGTAATGATAAGCGTACTGGTGATTAATGTCGTCGTCACCCGCTGGCAACATGGCTGGGCCAGGCGACTGGATTCAGACCTGCTGCGTGCCGATGCCACGCACACCTTTGCCGATGTGCTGGTGACCGCCACGGTCATCGGCGGCTGGCAGTTATCGGCCATGGGTTATGCCTGGGTGGATCGGCTCTGCGCGCTGGGTGTCGCACTCATCGTTATCTACCTCGCATTCAGTTTATTCAGGCGCACACTGCCGGTACTGGTGGATGAATACGCTATTGACCCACAGGAAATCAAACAACTTCTCAATACGGTTGATGGCGTTATAAATGTTCACCGGGTACGTTCAAGATGGATTGGCAAGACCCGCGCAGTCGATCTTGTGATTACGGTTGAACCCAGCCTGAGCACCGAAGCATCACATACGATTGCAGACGCGGCCGAGGCATTACTCGAGCAGCATTTCGATGCCGCTGATATTTCGATTCACGTGGAACCGGAAAGCGATTAATTCAACGGCAGTTATTCGTTGAGCACCGTTGGGCTTCGCT
>JBATHJ010000331.1:0-2287 GCA_049666625.1 Gammaproteobacteria bacterium
GCACCGGGTGCGACCGTGTTGTCAGCCGTTGCGCGGTTTTATGTCATCAAGTTTGAACACCCGTCGCCCGTCACAGTGCACAGGGTAACCGCAGACTGGAACGAGGCCACGGTCACCTGGGACAGTATCAATACCAGCATGGATTTATTACCTGTCGCAACTATCCCGAGTGGTACACCCCAGGACCAGTTTGTCGATGTGAATCTGACAGGGCTGGTGCAGAGCTGGATCAACGGCGCAGAACCCAATTACGGTCTGCTGATCGCGCCTTCTGTCCTGAACGTTGGCGAGACCTCGGAATATACCAGCAAGGAACACGCCACTTCCAGCCAGCGGCCTTACCTTGAAATTAAAGTTGCGAATGCTTCACTGGCAAATCGCGCCAGCATCAGTGCCACTGGCAAGCTGCTCAGCGGCGCCAGCGCCACGGCTACCCGAAGTGATATAACCCTGACCCAGCCGCCATCAAATATTAGCTGGCAACCGGGTGCAGAACTCGAAGATGCCTTTATCTGGGCCGGCGCACATGAGGGCAAGAACTTTGGTGTCTCGCCCATCCTCAACATCAAAAACGACCGTAATGTATTAATCCGGTTTGCGCTCGAAGCCTTACCGCCAGGCGCGCGCATTGTCGATGCCAAACTGGTGCTTTACCTGGAAGGCGGCGGCGGTGTGACTGACGGTGTACTCGATGTGCACGCTCTCAGCCGATCCTGGGTAGAAGGCATCTACGATGACCAGGCACCGCCCGCAGGTGCCGGTGTCACCTACCAGTCATACGATGGCCAGACAAACTGGAGCACGCCCGGTGGTGATTATGATGCGACGGTTATCGATAGCATCACTCTGCCCACCATGATACCCGGCTGGTACGAATGGAATGTGACGGCGCAAATTCAGGACTGGCTCGACGGCACGCCTAATTACGGTTTCCTGCTGCGCGAAGGCGGCGGCGACGCCGGTGATATCGAATTTGTCAGCAGCGATAATACCGTCACGCCTGAATTTCGCCCGCGGCTGAGCATTACCCTGGCCTGCGAATGCGGCATCACCTGCCAGATTCCGCAGGGCAGTGGCAAAGTGCTGCTGGTGGTGGGTGACGACGTTACGCTGAATGCCTCCGATGTAAAAAAGAAATCGCTGTTCGAAGCCTGGGGTTACACCGTCAAGCTGCTGGATGACAATGCCAACCAGGCCGCTTTTGATGCCAATCTCAATAATAACGATGTGGCCTATGTCTCGGCTTCGAGCAGCGATGCCCTTGTTGCTGACAAGCTGGTCAATACCATCAGGGGCGTGGTGAATGAAAACAGCGGGCAGAATAATAACCTGGGCTTGTCGAGTGCGGGCAGCCAGGTTGTAACCAGTGGCATAGCAGTTGTCGACAACAGTCACTTTATAACAGCGCTGTTTCCTGCAGGCGTAATTCCGCTTAACCAGGCACCGATGGAAGCACTGGTGGTAACGGGCACCGCGGCTCCAGACTTGCAGACCCTGGGTGAACTGGCGGGAACCGACAGCCTTGCGCTGGTCGATAGCGGCGATATGTTACAGAGTGGCAGTTACGCTGCCGGGCGCCGGGTAAGTGTGCCAGTGGGACGCACCAGCGGTTTTAACTGGGACTATTTCAACAACAACGGACGCCTCATCGTCCAGCGTGCCCTGCAGTGGGCAAGCAATATTATTACGGGTTCGGTCAACACAATTATTCTTTCGACCAAAGACCCCGCCGAGCTAGGCGGCCTGAGTTTTCAGGACACCGACCTGGTTGAATATACCGTGCAGACCGACAGTGCCACGTTATTCCTGGACAGTGCTGCTGCTGGCTTAACAACAAATATTGATGCAGTACACGTGCTCGCAAATGGCCACATTATTTTTTCTACAACTGATGATGTGACTTTTGCGGGCCTCAGTTTTAGCAAAGAAGACCTGGTTGAATATGACCCTGTCGCGAACACCGCAATCATGTACCTGGACGCCGAGCTGCACTTCGACAGCAAAGCAGACATTATATCGGTTCACATTCTGGACAATGGCAATGTTGTGCTTTCAACTGACGGTGACGCGACACTGGGCGGTTTAAACTTCAGCAAATTTGACCTTGTGGAATATAACCGCTCCACTGGCACTGCCAGTATTTTCTTCGATGGCGATGCCACCAGCCTGTCGGAACAAATCACCGCCGTGCATGTGCTGCAAAACGGCCATATTGTATTGACTGCGGATAAGAGCACGACACTCGGCGGTATAAGTTTCAGCCCTGATCAGCTGATCGAATATGACC
>JBATHJ010000332.1:0-4782 GCA_049666625.1 Gammaproteobacteria bacterium
GCCCGTCTGTGGCCGTATTCTCAAAGGCCTCCACCCAGTAAGGCTCAGCTTCGCAGGAACAACAGTCATACCATACCGGCACATTTTCATGCATGCTGACAGGTTCATCCTTGTTGTCCTTCGCCTGCAACTTTTGTGTATTTGCGTCTACTGCCTGATTTTTCATGACCGCTACCTCACCAGAATTCAAAACCAAGTCCAATATACTCATCCTTGATATGATATGTCGATATGTCTTTACCATACCCCTTGAAATAGAAAAACTTCAAGGGCAGATTAAGCACCCGCCAGGTCAGTTCGAACTGGTAGCTAATTCGTCTCAGCGCATCCGCATCCGCTGTCCCCGTACGCAGGCTTAAACCGTAATGCAACCAGCGGTTGGCGTAATTGTCTACCGCGAGCCTGAGGCCATCATAATCGTCAATACTCGCCTGTTCAGTTCCGCCGAAAATTCTTATATCATCTTCGCGATCATCGATCAGGCCAAACCCCTGGCAGTCGCAGAAAAACCGCATACGCAGATAATAATTTACATCACCGTCGAAGAACCATGGCTCAATCTGTTTAAATTTAAAATCCACGCCGAGGTAATCCCAGCCGCGGCTGACATAATCTGCGGCGTTTGCAGTATTTAAAAAAGTTTGATTGTCTGATATCTGCTGGCCGTTGGATTCATGAAACCATCCAACACTTATACTTTCCAGGCCTTCACCGTCAAATGCTGCGCGCTTATTTAAAATAAACAATCCGGGATTTTGCAGGCGTGATACCACCGGTGCAGAATCGCGCGCCGGATCATCTGAGAACACGAAGAAATCATATTTTCCGGTATAGGCAAAATACAGGTCGTTGACACCGCCCGTGATTTCATCAAACCGTGTGCCGCTGCTCTCGAGCAGCGGATATTTTATCGACACTTTAAATTCGATGTGGTCATCATCATCGAAAGCAAGCACAAAATATGAAGGCTCGTAACCTGTCAGGTCACCACCGGGAATATAGGTTTCACCATGCAGGTTTGAAACCTGGCACAGCGCCATAATCACGGTACTTGTGCAACGAGATAATAATTTAGTACAACACATCTCAAAACTCCCTCTTCAGTGATCCATTTGCCCATTCTGAATGCAGCGGCATCAGAATATGTTCACATCATTTGCAGATGAACCCGACTACTCGACCAGCCCGACAGGCACCCGGTTTATATTATTGGATTCATACTTGCCGCTCAGGGCCGCATATATTTCATCCCTGTAAGCCGGGTTATCGCAATCTAATGATTCAAGGATGTCGGCAAGGTGTTCGTTGTCTTCACGCCCGGCCCAGGTTTTCTGATATGTGCCCTGCTTGTAACCATTCTCCTGGCGGAACATGTTCAGCACGTTTTTACCGACATATATCTGGTAGAGCTCGTCAAACGGCATTTCAAGATGCGCCATCACACCGGCAATTATCGAAAAGTGCGCGCCCTTGTCAAACAGTGTTTCACGCGCGAGCAACTCGATCGTGGTCCTGACATCATCAGTTGCACGCGGCTTGCTGAAATCCATTGCGATATCCGTGGCGATAGTATCCAGCGTTGCGCCCTGCTCCAGTCGTATGCTCAGGGCGAAATGTACAATATCAACCACCTCGAGCTTGACCTGCATTACATCCGGCAGCTGTTTTTTCCACCACTTCCAGCCGTAGTGCTCAAGCATTTCGGAAGATTCCATCCAGATCGCGCGATACCATTCGTTAGCCGCACTGCGCCAGTGTGGGTTCACCTTGCTGTTCATCGCATCCTGCAGCTCCAGCATATTGATAATTTTATGATGCATGTGTCTCGTTTTATGAATTTGTATAGCCTGATAATAATTATTTGCCAGCTACCGGGCAAGTCCCTTCCCTGCCCGTTCAGACTCCGACTGCACCGAATTCAGCGCACAGTGGAATATGGTCAGACAGTTTTCGCCAGGGCTGGCCGTGTAATTGCTCGCAACTGACTACATCAAGACCACGACTGTAAATGCGGTCCATTGTCAGCACCGGAAGCCAGGCAGGAAAGGTACGGGCGTAGCGCCCATGCGCCATACGAAATACTTCGCTCACCCCGAGCTCATGGCTCAAATGATGCTCGGCCTTGCCGCGCCAGTCGTTGAAATCACCTGCGATAATCAGCGGTTCATCATGTGGTACATGCGAATCAATGCGTTTGACCAGGGTTGATAACTGTTTTGTGCGCTCGATTCCAAACAGGCCGAGGTGCACGCATATAACGTGTAACTTTTCAGAAACACCCGGCACTTCAACGGTGCCGTGCAACAGGCTACGGCTGGCAGTTTTCATCAAGGACACATCTATATTTTCCCATTCGATAAATGGATACTTGCTTAATATCGCATTGCCATGGTGCCCGGAGCGGTAAATTGCGTTTTTGCCGTAAGCATAATGGTGCCAGATACTGTCGGCAAGAAATTCAAACTGGCTGTTAGATGGCCAGTCATCGAATTGCTTGCCCGGGATATGCCGCTCACCGTGGATCTCCTGTAAAAAAATAATATCGGCATCGACGTTGCGCAGCGCTTCCCTGATGGCATGCAATATGAAGCGCCGGTTCATGGAACTGAATCCCTTGTGGATGTTGTAGGTAAGAATTTTTAGATTTGCGTCACTCATTGCACCTGCCTTAACATGTCATGAACACTACTGAAACGACAGATGAATCAGCAACTTTTAAAAGACTCGGCACATGTCACCTGAATTCATAGACTTTCTAGTGTTGATTATAATTGCAAACGCCACGCCAGTGTTGGTGCGTTTCCTGTTCGGCAGGCGTTTGGATACACCGATTGACCTTGGTCATAAACTGCGCGACGGCCATCGCCTGTTTGGTGCTTCCAAAACATGGCGCGGGCTTGCGGGCGCCATGCTCACTACCTCGATAGCGGCATGGCTACTCGGCCATCCCGTCCTGATCGGCGCCGCGGTCGCGATACTGGCACTGCTGGGTGACCTGGCGTCCAGTTTCATAAAACGCAGGCTGGCGCTCAAATCCGGGCAGATGGCGCCCCTGCTCGACCAGGTACCTGAAGCCCTGCTGCCCGCCGCCCTGTTGATGGACCAGTTTGCACTCACAGCTGGCGCAGTCATAATACTGGTACTCTGTTTTATTGTTGCTGAATTATTACTTTCATTCATGTTTTTCATCCTGGGTGTGCGTAAGTCGCCTTACTGATATTAAAGGCAAGGGCCTGAAACAAAAATGCGATTTGACAACAAAGATCACTACAACCTGCCAAATGCAGTTAGCATGCTACGCATCCTGATGGCGCCCATATTGATTTCGCTCGCGCTGAACCAGCAGCCCGAATGGTTTATTTTGATTGTGCTGTTTTCCGGATTTACAGATGTTCTGGACGGCTTTCTTGCGCGAACGCTCAATCAGATTACTGAACTGGGCTCGCATCTCGATAGCTGGGGGGATTTCACTATCTACATCTGCATGGCCATCGGCGCGTGGTTGTTATGGCCGGATATTGTTATCGAGGAGAAACTGTCATTTGGAATTATTATCGTATGCTTTACCCTGCCGGTACTGCTGGGCCTGATCAAGTTTCGCACCCTTACCAGCTATCACACCTGGATAGTCAAGCTCGCAGTGCTGCTCACCTTCATCGGGTATGTGCTGTTATTCTCTGAAATCGCAGCCTGGCCATTTCATATTGCAACGGTGGTGTGCGTGTATGCCTGTATTGAAGAAATATTAATTACCCTGGTGATCAAACATGAGCACGCGGATGTGCGCTCGATCTGGCAGGCGGTAAAGTACTACCATGATGAAAACTAGATTTTCCGCAGATGCACTTTAGCTGCCCTGCCGAAAAAGCCCACGCTCACTGATTATATTCACCACCGCCTGTGGCACCATACCCATCCAGGCTTCATCACCACCACGGATTTTTTCAAGCACTGCATCTGCATGAATACACAGATGCCCAGGATCTACCGTGTCCAGGTTCCGGATGTAGCCATTCTCCATCAGGTAGCTATATAGATGCTGCAAATGTTTTTGCACTTTTAGATCGTGCACCGTGGTCAATGAGCCATCTTCCTCGATCGCCGGGCACACGTACATGCGCATATCATTACGAAATAATCGCCCGAACGCTTCGAGAATTCCGCCTTCGAGACACTCATAATATTTTTCATTAAATATTTGTTTCAGGGTAGGCACGCCTAATGCAACAGCAACCGGCTTACTGGTCAACCTGAACAGGTACTGCGCGAGACGATAAAATTCACCGTAATTTGAAATCATTACGTTTTTACCCAGTGCACACAAAATATCAACACGCTGCAAAAAGTCCTCAACATTGATATCGTCACCGTCGACCAGGTTCTGTAAAGTCATTTCGCTCAGCACGACGACATCGTCACAGCTGACGTCAGGTTCTTTGCAGAAATCCATATAAGCACAGTCGAGCAAATTAATATTGAGTTTCGTAGGCGGCCGAAAACGGCTGCGCTCGACCAGCACTGCTTTTTTATACAGCGCATCTGATGGCTGTACCAGCTTGCCGTCCGGCGTAAACATGGCCGCCTGTGTCAGCCCATATTGAACCAGCCGTAATGCCATCAGGCGATTATCGATTTCTTCAAATGCCGGCCCGCTGAAATCCACCATGTCGACTTCCAGCTGATCAGCTGACAGGCCATCCATCAGAGCCCTGAGCAAGGCGACCGGATCCTGGTACTGGTAGTGCGCGCCATATATCAGATTCACCCCGAGTACGCCCAGGG
>JBATHJ010000333.1:0-1985 GCA_049666625.1 Gammaproteobacteria bacterium
ACGGCGACGACTGAAGGCTCGTTGAGTACAATCCCTTTGCCGCGCGCGTAAATCAGTGTGTTGGCGGTGCCGAGGTCAATCGAGAGATCGTTCGAGAAAAGTCCCCGAAAACGGTTGAGTAACATGAGGCTGCTTACCTGTTGAAATCGTTATAATTTTAATTATAGCTAGAGAATATAGGTCAAACTGACAAAATAAAGTCATATTTGCCGGAAAATGTGCGCGTACTGTAACAATCGCACCCTCTATGGGCAAGCGGAATCGGTACCGGAATTGCGCTCTAACAGACACTTAAAAGGGCTTATGGTTCCATCTATAAAGTCTGGTGTATGGAGACAAGGCGCAGAGTATGCTAACTTGCCGCCTTCCTGAAGAACGTCCATAACGCGCAATGCGGAGTTTCCATGTCACTCGACGCCGAGCAAGTCAAAAAAATTGCCCATCTCGCACGCCTCAAAATAGATGAGTCGGATGTGCCGGGCTATGTCACCAACCTGGGCAATATTCTGCACATGTTCGAGCAGATGAATGCTGTCGACACCAGCAAGGTGGTGCCAATGTCGCATCCGCTCGATGCGGTGCAGCGCCTGCGTGAAGACGAGGTGCGTGAAACCAACCAGCGCGAGGTTTTTCAGCGCATCGCGCCGAGTACCGAAAACGGGCTCTACCTGGTGCCCCGGGTCATCGAGTAATTCCTGTAAACACTGTAACCTTTGCCTGCTAAAACGATTAGCCTAAACCATAAGCATACCAATGAGTGAGTATCACACCCAGTCACTGAGCGAGCTGTCAGCCCTGCTGCAGTCCGGCGACGTCAGCAGCCAGCAGCTGACAGAACATTTCCTGGCACGTATCAAGCAGCACGATGCGCAGCTCAACAGCTTTGTCACCCTGACTGAAGAACTGGCGATGCAGGCTGCACAGGCGGCTGATGCTACATTGAAAACCGGCAATGCAGATGCGCTGTGCGGTATGCCGCTGGCGCATAAAGATATTTTTTGCACCGAAGGGGTGCGCACCAGCTGCGGCTCGAAAATGCTGGACAATTTTATTTCACCGTACGACGCGACTGTGGTGGCAAAATTTAAACGCGCCGGCATTGTCATGCTGGGTAAAACCAACATGGATGAATTTGCCATGGGCTCATCCAATGAAACCAGTTATTACGGTGCAGTCAAAAACCCGTGGAACCTGGAATGTGTCCCCGGTGGCTCTTCCGGCGGCTCAGCGGCGAGCGTGGCTGCACGGCTGGCGCCTGCTGCGACCGGCACCGATACCGGCGGCTCGATACGCCAGCCGGCTGCACTGTGTGGCATCACCGGGCTGAAACCGACCTATGGCACAGTGTCGCGTTACGGCATGATCGCGTTTGCCTCCAGCCTCGACCAGGGCGGGCCGATGGCGCAAAGCGCGGAAGATTGCGCACTGATGTTAAACACCATGACCGGTTTCGATGAAAAGGATTCCACCAGCCTGGAACGCGAAACCGAAGACTATACAAATGCGCTCAACCTGCCATTACGCGGGCTGCGCATCGGCCTGCCGAAAGAATATTTTGCGCATGGCATGGATGCAGGGGTTGAAAGCGTAATTCAACTGGCGCTGGAACAATACAAATCGATGGGCGCCGAGCTGATTGAAATCGAACTGCCCAACAGTGAACTCTCGGTACCGGTGTATTACGTGGTCGCACCGGCGGAGTGTTCCGCCAACCTGTCACGGTTTGATGGCGTACGTTACGGTTATCGCTGCGAAAATCCTAAAGACCTGACTGATTTATACGAACGTTCACGCGGCGAAGGTTTTGGTGCTGAAGTAAAACGCCGCATTATGGTCGGTACGTATGCATTGTCAGCCGGTTATTACGATGCGTATTACCTGAAAGCACAGCAGTTGCGTCACCTCATCAGCGATGATTTCAAACGTGCATTCGAAAAAGTCGATGTCATCATGGGACCGACTGCACCGGGCACGGCATTCAAAAT
>JBATHJ010000334.1:0-5859 GCA_049666625.1 Gammaproteobacteria bacterium
CAGCCAGACACACAAAAAAAGGCGCCCCAGAGCGCCTTTTTTCGTGGTTTTCTGAAACAGCAGCAAGCTTATTTCTTGGAACCAAAGCGTTTGTTGAATTTCTCGATCTGACCGGCGCTGTCCAGGATCTTCTGTTTGCCGGTGTAGAACGGGTGGCACTGCGAGCAAACTTCGATCGTCATCTCGTTTTTGGCATAGGTCGAGCGCGTGCTAAAGCTGTTGCCGCAGCTACAGGTAACACTGACTTCTTTGTACTTCGGATGGATTTCCGGTTTCATCTTGGCTTCCTCGTGGAAACGGTCTTCGAAAAGGCAGTGGATTCTACATCCTGGCCAATGGATAGGCAAGGAGCATGGACGCCGAAATCGTGTAACTGCGAGCCTGGTGACACAGGCTTTGAACGCACCGGGTTTTTCTGCTAAAAAACACCACAACAGACCGTTTCGCCGCCACAGGGAACCCCGCCCATGAAATCGACCATTATATCCATGCTCATTGTCCTCATCCTGCTGGTGGCATTGCCCATGATATTCCTGGGTGATAATCCCGTGGCTGATAAATTTAACCTCGATTTTTTCAAGTCGTCCGGTTCCGGCGGCGTCAAACTGCCGACCACCATCAAATCGGTGACCACGGACAAAGCCGTGCAGATGTACAAATGGCGTGACGAGCACGGTGTCATGCAGTTCAGCAGCCAGCCACCGCCTGAGGGTGGCGCCGAACTCATCGAGCTGGCACCTAACCTGAGTACCATGCAGGCGGTGAAACCCCGCCAGCCGGAATCCGCCGCGGCTGTCCCGGTGTCGCAACCGGGCAACCCGTATACCCCGGGCGGGATGAAGGATTTGTTAAAACAGGCGGGCTCGGTCAAGCAGATGATGGATCAACAGCAGGTGGATCAGCAACAAGCACTCGACAAAATAATCAAGGGTTCTCGCTAAGTCACGTTCAGAGCAGTTTTCCCAGCACATCATTGAGAAACCGAAAACCGAGTGCAGTCGTGCGGATGCGCGCCTCGTCGATGGTCAATAATTCACTGTCGATGCTGGAACAGGCGGTCTCGAGCTGCGCCAGTGTCAACCCGGTGCGTTGCTCGAACAGGGCGGTATCCACGCCCCCTGGCAGGCGCAGCGCATTCATCATGAATTCAAATACCAGCTGTTCATCGCTGATTACTGATTCACCCGAGAGGGCGTCACCGCTCGCTGCGTGTGCAATATAATCTCGCGGCTGTCGCCGTTTCCAGCGCCGCTGAATGCGCGCCTGCCCGGGTTCGCCGAGTTTGCCGTGCGCGCCGGCACCGATGCCGAGATAATCACCGAACTGCCAGTAATTGAGATTGTGCGCGCTCGGTCGCTGGCGTGACCAGGCCGAGACTTCGTACTGGCTAAAACCTGCATCAGCCAGCACCTGCTGGCAGGCTTCCTGCATATCCCACATCAGTTCGCTATCGGGCAGCTGCGGCGGCTGACTATAGAACAGGGTATTGGGCTCGAGCGTGAGCTGGTAGTGCGAAATGTGCTGAACCTCCAGCGTACACGCGGTGTTTACATCGTGCAGGGCCTCAGCCAGGGTCTGCTCGGGCAGGGCAAACATCAGGTCCAGGTTGAGGTTTTCAAAGCCTGCGCGGCGCGCGGTGGTGATCGCGTTTAGTGCTTCACCGGCGCTGTGGATTCTGCCCAGGCGCTGGAGTGCGGCATCATTAAAGCTCTGGATACCAATGGATAAGCGATTGATCCCTGCGGCGCGAAAACCATTAAATTTTTCCTGTTCGAACGTCCCGGGGTTGGCTTCCAGGGTGATTTCAATTTCATCGGCAAAGTCATAATGACGGTTTACACCTTCGAGTATGGCGCCAATACTGTGTGCCGAAAACAGGCTGGGGGTGCCGCCGCCGATAAAAATACTGTGCAGCGTGCGCTGGCCCGTGAGTTCACGCTCGACGGCGAGGTCACTCAGCAGGGCATCGACATACGCCGGCTCATTGATAGCTTCGGGCGCAGCATGCGAATTGAAATCACAATACGGGCATTTACGCACACACCACGGGATGTGCACATACAGGCTGAGCGGTGTATGTGGTATTTGGGTCAAGGCAGATCAGTGCGTGTGTTAAATGAATGGTCGGGTATTCTGTCACGAAAACACACCACGCCGGCGACTGTATAAGCAGTCGCCGGTAAAAAGTAAGCTGGATTTACAGCCTGACAACAACCCAGGCCAGGGTTGCGGCCACGACCATGCCTACGATAGTGAAACTATCGATAATCATGGCGATCTCCGTATGTTAGTTATTATTATTGGTATACAGGCGAGTAAGAAATTACTTGTACTGCAGCTTGATGACGGCCCAGGCAATTGCGCCTGCCGCCAGTACAGCCAGAATGGTGAATGCGTCGATAATCATGGTTTTTCTCCAATGTGCATATAATAATTAACTGATTAGAAAGTAATAATATACTAAAGTTCAAATCTATGAGGATTCCTGACACAATTGTTTATCACATTGAATTTATTGGATAAAAACGAAAATTTTGGGTGTGCCGGATAGAAATTTGAGCGCTTCGGATAGCATGCATAAGGCGCGCAGATAAGAAATACCGCCCATAAGTGGTTTTTTGGGGTGACGAGAGGGTGCTGCTGGATTAATTGCTGGTGCCCACGATGCGGGCCAGCTGGCACGTTGTGAAAATGTTCAAACCTGTCAGGTGTCTGCCTGGGACACCTTGAGATGTCTGTTTGCCAGCCACACGAGCCACAGCACTGGAATACCGATCAAGGTATTCATAATAAAGAAGCCGGGGTAGCCGATATTATCTACCAGGGTGCCGGAGTATCCCCCCATGGTTTTTGGTAGCAGCGTCATCAGCGAGCTGAAAATTGCATACTGAACAGCCGTAAATGAGACACTGGTCAGGCTGGAGAGAAAGGCCACAAAAGCTGCGCTGGCAAAACCCGCAGCTAGATTATCGATAGTGACTGCAATGTACATCACGGTGACATCATGCCCGGCATAGGCAAGCCAGACAAATACCAGGTTGGTAGAGGCAGCGAGTAGTGCACCGATCATCAGGCTGCGCATTACGCCATACTGGCTCGCGTACAATCCGCCAAGAAAACCCCCGGCAATGCTCACGACTACCCCAAAAGTTTTAACTGCAGTGGCAATTTCATTTTTGGTGAAACCCAGGTCCTGGTAGAACAGGTTGGCAATAACGCCGGGGATGATGTCAGCGATGCGGTACAGTCCTATTAGTGCGAGCAGTGTCAGCGCGGTTTTAATGCCATAACGCGCAAAAAAATCGGCTATGGGATCCGCCCAGGTTTCACTCGCCATGACCCGGTTGACTGCCCCAAGTTTAACTAGCTGCCAGCCGATAAAAACAGCCACAGCAATCGCCAGGAGAAAACGGAGTGCTTCAAGCAAAAAGCCCAGAAAGGGATCATGGTTAGTCATCGCGTGGGCA
Source organism: Gammaproteobacteria bacterium (assembly GCA_049666625.1). Classification (GTDB taxonomy): domain Bacteria; phylum Pseudomonadota; class Gammaproteobacteria; order SZUA-229; family SZUA-229; genus JASBSR01. Next base: position 3,468 of record JBATHJ010000334.1, read on the forward strand.
TTATCGAAAATCGTATCACTATAAAAAAAGCTGGCTGCAAAGCCGCTGATAGCCAGCAGAAACACCAGTAGCAGCCTGGCATAATCCTGTGTTGCATAATGGTTTTTGACGGGGCGCTGGCAATCGGGTTCGTTGATAATCAATGTGGTGACAACACCGACCAGCATGGTGGCCGCCATGGCGTAATAGGTCCACTGCCAGGCGCTGTAAAGATACTCGGCTTTGCTTGTGCCGAGGCCCGAGGCGATGAACAGTGCGCCTGCGCCGGAAACAATCATGCCTAGCCGGTAGCCAGCAATATAGGTGGAAGCCATCATGGCCTGTAGCCGAACGGTGACTGCTTCGATGCGATAGGCGTCGATGACAATGTCCTGCGTCGCTGCAGAAAAGCCAAGCATGACGGCGGCCAGTGACATTAGTGTCAACTGACTTTTACCCAGGGCAGGATCAATGCTGCCCATCAGTACAATGGCGAGCATGATTGAAAACTGGGCGACCAGCATCCAGGCGCGGCGACGGCCGAGCCGGCGAGTCAAAAAGGGTAATGGCAGTTTGTCGATCAGCGGTGCCCAGATAAACTTGAATGAATAGCCCAGCGCGGCCCAGCTGAAAAAGGTCACGGCGCTGCGCTCGATACCGGCCTCGCGTAGCCATAGAGAAAGCGAAGAGAAAATCAGCAGCAGCGGGATCCCGGCCGAAAAACCGAAGAACAGCATCGTGATAACGCGAGGGTGCAGAAATGCTCTGCAGGCTTCAGCCCAGCTATGTCGAGATTCGAGGGGCTCAGAATTCATTCAAGCGTAAAATCGTAATCGATAATCAGCGGTGCGTGGTCAGAGAAGCGCTCGGCCTTGTAAATCTCGGCGCCGGTGACATGCGGCGCCAGCTTTGGCGTAATGACCTGGTAATCAATCCGCCATCCAGTGTTGTTCGCCCAGGCCTGGCCACGGTTGGACCACCATGTATATTGCTCGGCCTGCTGGTTGACGAGGCGAAAGCTGTCAACAAAACCGATCTCGTCAAACAATGTATCCAGCCAGGCGCGCTCCTCGGGCAGGAAGCCGGAATTTGTCTGGTTGCTGCGCCAGTTCTTGATATCAATTTGTTTATGCGCAATGTTCCAGTCACCGCAAATAATAAATTCACGACGTTTACGCCGCAGGCTTTGCAAATACGGCAGGAAGCGATCCATGAAATCAAATTTTACTGCCTGGCGTTCTTCGCTCGAAGAACCGGAATGCATGTAGAGTGAAATGATACTGAGATTGTTGAACTGAAATTCGATATACCGGCCTTCGATGTCGATATCGTGCCAGCCCAGACCTTTGATTACCTTTTTGGGTTTTACCTTGCTGTAAATGGCGACACCGCTGTAGCCTTTTTTGACTGCGTCATGATACTGGCAGAAATAGCCTTCGGGGCAGAATACCGCGTCGCCGAGCTGGTGCTCCTGTGCCTTGGTTTCCTGGATGCAGATAACATCGGCGTCGACTTTTTTCAGCCAGTCAAAAAAGCCTTTTTTGGCGGCCGAGCGTATGCCGTTGGTATTGGCGGAGATGATTTTCATAGCGGTGCATGATACCTGCGCTGTCACATGTGTGCCAGCGCCGTTATAATCTCCCCAGCAGAAAATGGGAATCGGGCATGCAGGCTTATAAACAGCGGTTCATCGAACTGGCGATAAAACACGAGGTGTTGCGCTTTGGCGAGTTCACCCTTAAATCCGGGCGCGTGAGCCCGTATTTTTTCAACGCAGGCCTGTTCAACACCGGCAGCGCGCTGGCGCAACTCGGCAACAGCTATGCCGCTGCACTGGTAGACATGAAAATTGATTACGATGTGCTGTTTGGTCCGGCATATAAAGGCATTCCTCTGGTGTCGGCACTTGCAGTCGCGCTGGCTGAACATCACAACATCGACAGGCCGTATGCATTTAACCGCAAGGAAGCCAAGGACCACGGCGAAGGCGGCAATATAGTCGGCGCAAAACTCGCGGGTAATGTGCTGGTGGTCGATGATGTTATCACTGCCGGCACCGCGATTCGCGAAGCGGTGGACATAATAGAGAGTGCCGGCGCAAAAACCAGCGCAGTGCTGATCGCGCTCGACCGCCAGGAAAAAGGCAAGGCCGAATTATCCGCCATCCAGGAAGTGCAGCGCGATTACGGTATTAATGTCTATAGCATTATCACCATGAGCGACCTGATCGAATACCTCGAAAGCAACGGCACAGCAACACACCACCTCGATGCAATGCGCACTTATCGCGAGCAATACGGAATATAAACAATAAGTTGCCACAGAGGGCACAGAGATCACTGAGTGTGAAAACTTAAAAGCGATAGTCCGCGAATAACGCAAAGGACGCGAATTAAATAATACAGTTAGATGG
>JBATHJ010000335.1:0-2149 GCA_049666625.1 Gammaproteobacteria bacterium
GGTCTTCCTCCATCGCCCGGGTGATACGCGCAGTCCAGTGCATTTCGCCGTAGCGCATGGAAACAGCTTCATCTGATAACTCGTAGATATGCACGCGATTGCGCCCGCCGTCCTTGGCGGCATAACACGCAAGATCTGCCGAACTCATGATGGTTGCCATGTCGAAATTGTCCGGCGTGATTGCAACCACGCCGATACTGACGCCTATTTCAAATGATTTATCACGCCAGATAAATCGGAAATCTTTTATTGTCTGGCGCAATGTTTCGGCGATCACCGAGGCCTTGGCGACACCGCAATTTTCCAGCAAAATCCCGAACTCATCACCGCCCAGCCGGGCAATTACATCACCGGTGCGCAGTACGCTGTTGAACAAGGCGGGCAACTGCTGCAACAATTCATCGCCGGCAACATGGCCGCAGGTATCATTAACAACTTTAAACTGGTCCAGGTCGAGGTAGCATAGCGAATGCATCCGGTTCTCGGTAACCACGTTAAGTAACACTTCTTCCAGGTGCTCTTCGAATTTTCTACGGTTAAATAATCCGGTGAGCATGTCATGGCTGGCCTGGTACGATAGCTGGCGCGTAAGTCGGCGCGTATGACTGACATCCTGAATCACCATGACTGCGCCGATAATTTCATCCGCCTCGCTTTTCATTGGCGCGATGGTGGCTTCGATGGCTACTAGCGAGGATTCCCCGTTAATTAACGAAGAATGTTCCGGCAACTTGATGATATCGCCATTATTGAAACAATCATGGATCGGGCTGGTAATTTCACCGTCCCTGGTATCACTGACAATGGTCACAATGTCTGTGAACTTGCGACCCATGGCAGCTTCGAGATCAATGCCCAGTAGTGCTTCTGCGGCAGGATTTATATATTCGATGCGCTCGAGGGTATTAATGGTTATCACAGATTCAGTGATGGATTGCAGCGTAACTTCTACGCGTTCCTTCTCGGCATTCAATTCCATTTCCGAATCAAAGGCTCTTTCCAGTGCAGTCACCAGGCCCTGCTGATTTTTCAGCAGCGAGTCGATTGCGTTATTGATAAACCGGCCGAGGTAGCCGAATTCATCCTGGCGTGACTGGTCAAACCTGACAGTTTCCTTGCCTTCGGAAAATTGCCGCGCCACGTTCACCATATTCATAAACGGTGCTGAAAGTAACTTTTGTAATATCTGTTGCAGTAACAAGCCAAACACGATCACCGTACTGCCGATCATCATCAACATGTTCTTGCGTATATCTGCAATCTCAGCCTGTTGATTCGGGTAATACACACGCAGATAGACGGGCTTAATCGTACTGACAAGCTGGCTATAGTAATAGAAGGTAAACGGGTACATGTCGTCGTTCGGGTTTGCACCGCCCAGTTTCAGCGTATCTTCATCGCTATCGAGGTGCACAGAGGTAAAACCCATTTCGCTACGCAACTGGTTTATGGTATTTTTCAACCTCGCATTTTTCAGGCTCAGACCTTCACCCGTGGCATCTGCCTCGAGCACTTCCTCAAGCTCATATGCGATCAGTCGAACGTTTGATTTATGAATGGAGTAGAGTTCTGACTCGGCTTTTTCCAGCATAAAAACCGCCACCAGCAAGCCAACAAACACCAGCCCCCAGAACACAATGCCAGAAATCTTTGCAGGTAATTTCGCCTGGAATTTTTCGTTGTCATCGCCCATCAGGAAAAAGCTTTACCTGAAACCAATGAACTTTAAACCCAGTAACACTGGACAGACGCCACTGACACCTGCCCCCATAATTGCAAACCCCATGAACCAGGGGAAAAACCACAGCATGTCATAACCCAGTTCGTTTATCAGCGCATAGACCGCCAGTAAAACCATAGCCACAACGAAGCGCCAGGCTCTTTCAGCACTGATATGGATACGTGGTCGAGACCTGAGAATGACCAGCCCGGAATCGAGCACGATATGCCGGGTTTTTTGCAGATAGGTCGTCAACCTGATGTCAGTCACTGCCTCGAACATCATGAAAGCAGCAATGAAATAAATCAGCACATCCAGCTCGAAATACAGCCCCAATAATATGGAGACACCCACGCCAAACAGGTACAGCCTCTCGCTCATCAGTAGTGCCTCGTAATCGTGTTTCACATAATCTGCAATGCCCCATAC
>JBATHJ010000336.1:0-1973 GCA_049666625.1 Gammaproteobacteria bacterium
GTCAGTAATAACGACGTCATAAAATCGCAATATAATGGTTTTAGAATACAGATAGCCAGACTGGTGCAATCGCTGGAGTCAATTCGACATGCAAGTTCTGATGATGTGCCTTCGTTGATGATCGACCAGTTGAAAGTTGAATCTGATACGCAGTACACGCAACAGAATAAAAGCATCAATGAAATGATTCGTAATCGCCGAATCACCGCTGAGATGGCTATATCACTGATGAATGATGCCTCCTATGTCTACAACATCTCACGCAAACTGATTGAAATGGGGCACACGCTGTTTATTAAACAGAATAAAGAATTGTCAGCAGCTGAGAAAACGATACGGCTGGATGACAATGAGCTAAAAGATATACACGATTTGCACCATCCAAAAACTGAGGAGTTGACGCATGGGTCGTAAGAAGCTGCTTAAAAAGTTGAAAGAATACTTTGATATGGACGCCCGTGACCGGGTGCAAAAAAAGGATGAAATGAATGACCTGCTTTCGCGTCTGAAACAGAAAGAACTGGAGCTTAAGGCAGAGCTCGAAGAAGAAAAAGACAAAAAGCGAAAAAAAGAACTGGAACAGAAAATAGATGTTGTGCATACCCAGCGGAAAAAAGGTGTTCAAATGCTGATGGATTTACGCAATGAGTCCGAATAATGCGATGATCGGTATTTAGTTTCTGCCTGTCGTGCTGCTCAGCTGTAGCTGGAGATTTGCCCTTGGTCATCAACTGTATTTTCCCGCGTGCCTGTAAAGATTTCTTTGTCCGGATTAACCTGGTCAACTGCATCTTCAATTTCTTCGGTGGCTTCAGTGAATCGCAGCTGTGTTGCCCCATTCATAAATTTAACCTCATATCCCTCTGACCACGATAGTGATTTCTGAATCAGTTCGCGGCGGGCTTCAGCGTCTTCACCGGGTAACAAAATAACCAGGTAAAGCTTGTTGCAACTGGTGAAATGCTGCATGCGGGTACGCGCATCGGTCAGCTGCCTGACGCTGACGGGCAGGCCGCCCAAGGCGTTGATTTCGACCTGCGGGCAGGCAACCAGTGAAAATTGTTCGGGTAGATCGCCATGGTTGCGCTGATAGCGGTTGAGTACCGAGGGTATAAAGCCAGGAATTCCCGCCACACTCCAGCTGCTGACATGAGGCGGTAGATTGACGATTTCCAGTTGTTCTGTTGTCGAGTTCATGGTTTGTGGCTGGGCCTGTGAGTCAGTAAATACTAAACTCAAGTCTATATATATTTTTCTCAAATATGTACATTCATAGAAAATAATTATTTATATATGCTGTAATATGTGATATTTAGAAAAATATATTAAAATACTCCGTTATTAGGGTAATATCATCCATGGATGCAACCGACCGCAAAATTCTGAACCTGCTGCAAATCGACGCCAGCCTGACGGTCAGGCAGATTGCTGAGCAGATTGCGCTGTCGGTGACGCCGTGCTGGAAGCGCATACAGAAAATGGAGGCGCAAGGTCTGATCCGGGCCAGGGTCGCGCTGCTGGATGCAAAACAGGTCAATGCCAATGTCACGGTGTTTGTGGCGATCAAAACCCAGCACCACACCGTGGAGTGGATAGAGCGCTTTAGCCGCGAAGTCAGTCAATTACCGGAAGTGATGGAAATCTACCGAATGAGTGGTGAAATAGATTATTTGTTACGCGTTGTGGTCAGCAGTATCGAGGCGTATGACCGGTTTTATAAAAGCCTGATTGCGCGTATCGACTTATCAAATGTCACCTCCAGTTTTGCCATGGAGCAAATCAAATACACCACGGCGCTGCCGATTGGTGTAGATGTGTGAATAAAGACTGCAATAACAACATGCCCGCCCGCAAATACTGTATCTGTGTGTTTCAATAAAAGACTTCATCTGTCCGTAGTGACAGTCACCCTGGCAGGCAAAGCGAAACCCGACAAAACGTATGGAACAACACCACGAAGCTCGGGTTAACAT
>JBATHJ010000337.1:0-3856 GCA_049666625.1 Gammaproteobacteria bacterium
TTCAGCAGGTGGGCATTCCCCTGGGTTACATTGCAGCCGCAGGTGTTGCACATGGTGTCGTCCCCTTTGAATTGGTTTGTTGTGTTTGCTCGTCGGTTTCAAGTTCGAGGCTGTTGAGCATGAGCTCGTCGCCGCTCACCAGCGTGGTTTGCCAGTTATTGCAGTGTCTGCACACCAGCTTGTTGCTGCTCGCTTCGCTGTCACGCTGGCATTGATCGCAGTGCACGATAATTGGTGAAGCTTCAATGATGAGCTGCGCGCCAGCTGCGACACTGTCGGCACTGGCAATCGGGAATGCGTGGCGCAGGAGCTCGGCTTCGACACCCGCCAGCGGACCGATGCCCAGTGTAATTGATAGAACTTTGTGTGCATGGCGTTCACGCGCAATGGTGTCGACCTGCTGCATTAAAGCCTGGCAAATGGCGAGCTCATGCATCGATGGTTTCCAGGATCTGGTCGAACAGCTGCCAGGCTTCTGCAGCTTCGGCTGCGCTGACTTTTTGAATGGCATAACCAACATGCACCAGCACATAATCGCCAATGGCGACTTCATCGGATTGCAGCATGAACAGGCTGACATCACGCTCGACGCCTTTGGCTTCACATCGCGCGGTGTAGCCGTCGATGGTCTTGATTATCATGGGAACAGCAAGACACATGGTAAATACCAGTATGAGTGCAGAGTTGATCGATTCATTAGACCTGAATTTAATGGCAACAGCAAGACAGAACCACTGTCAGCATCAGTAATCAGGAAATATTATTAGACATGCAGCTGAATAGAAGAGACTTGACCTGTATCAATATATGCAGGCATATTATATTGCTTAATGAATACGCGCGGATCAACGGGGGGAGATGTGACGCATTCGAAGACGCTGGTCTTAGGTGTCGGTAATACTCTATTGTGTGATGAAGGTGCGGGTATACACGCGCTGGAGCTGATGCGTGCGCGTTTTCATGAGCACGAATTCATTGAATTTCTCGATGGTGGCACGCTGAGTTTCTCACTCGCCGCCTGGATCGAAACCTGCGATAACCTGCTGGTGTTCGACGCGGCAGAATTACACATGTCAGCCGGTGCAGTGCAGGTAATGATCAACGAGGAAATGGACCATTTCCTCGGCTTCACCAAGCGCAGTGCGCACGAAGTTGGCCTGATTGACCTGATGGATATCGCGCGGCTGTCAGAAGCGCTGCCTGCAAATCGCGCGCTTGTTGGTGTGCAACCCGAAACCTTTGACTGGGATACAGCACCGAGCCCGGCAGTGGCTGCTTCACTGGAAGACATGGTATCGCGTGCCGCAGAACTGATAGAACACTGGTCGCCCGGAACACTTCAGCAAAAAACTGATTATAAAAGCAGCACCCGTCCCCGCGACACCGATTCAAACCGAAAAACCGTGGAGAGCATGAAGCGTGGATCAACCGGTCTCGTTTAATACCCCACCTGAATCCACTGCTTGTGGCGCTGACGCCATGACCGGCAATGTCCTGCCATTACTCAACGAAATACGCCACGCGCTTGAGCGCCTGCTTGAAAGCAAACAATCCACCACCATTGACCTGCGCGGTATACCGATGGCGCCGGGCGAAGAAGATCACATCCTGGCGCAGCTCGGCCAGGGCGAAGTGCGCGCAGTGATATCAGCCATGGGCCCGAGTGAAGTACTCGAAAGCCGTTACCCCGGCGTCTGGCTGATAACGCATTACAATGTTGATGAAGAAATCGTTGGCCGGTTTATCGAAATCACACAGATGCCGGAAATATTAAACTCGCAACAGGATGATATGCGCGATGCGTTGACCCAGCTCAACACACTGTTCACGGACGAAGTGCAAAAATACCAGGCATAAACCCGACAACCAGGCGGAGCGGTGAAAATGAAGCACGATAAAACACTGGGTGAAACTTTGCGTAAGCAGGGCATCTCGAGACGCAGCTTTCTTAAATTTTGTGCCGCTACCGCATCGATGATGGCCTTGCCGCCGACCATGGTGCCGGCAATAGCAAAAGCGCTGGAGAATGCAAAACGTCCCTCGGTAATCTGGCTTTCCTTCCAGGAATGCACCGGCTGTACCGAATCATTGACGCGTTCGCATACGCCGTCGATTGAAGGCCTTATCTTCGACGCGATTTCACTGGATTATCACCATACCCTGCAGGCAGCATCCGGTGATGCTGCAGAAGCCGCGCGCGAAGAGGCAATGAAGGAAAACTGGGGCAAATATATCCTGGTTGTCGATGGTTCCATCCCGGTCGCTAACCCCGGGTATTCAACCATTGCCGGAATCAGTAATCTCGATATGTTGCTGGAAACTGCCGCCGGCGCCGCAGCCATTGTTTCTGTCGGCACCTGCGCTGCCTACGGTGGCATCCCGCATGCACATCCAAATCCGACCGGTGCGTACTCGGTTTACGACATTCTGCATAAGCATATCAGCGATAATGAAGCCATAACCTCGGGCAAGATTTCGGCGAGTGACCTGACCAGCAAGCCCATCATCAACGTACCTGGCTGCCCGCCAATTCCGGTGGTTATTACCGGCGTGTTAATGCATTTTCTGACCTTTGGCAAGATTCCCGACCTGGATTCTCTCGGCCGGCCGAAAGCGTTTTTCGGACAGAACATTCATGATCGCTGCTACCGCAGACCGTTTTATGATCGCGGGCAATTTGCCGAGACCTTTGACGATGAAGGTGCGAAGGCCGGCTGGTGTCTGTACAAACTGGGTTGCAAGGGGCCGACAACGTATAACGCCTGCGCGACCACCAAGTGGAACGGTGGTACCAGTTTCCCGATTGAGTCCGGCCATCCCTGCCTGGGCTGTTCCGAGCCTGATTTCTGGGACGGCGGCGGATTCTATAACGCGATTTCGACACCGACACTGGATATCAATAAAACCGCAGGCTACGCCCTGGGCGCCGGCGCCGTGATCGGGGTTGCGGCAGGACTCGCGAGTCGCGCCAAAAAAGGCAAGGCAGTGAAATCACATCAGAAAGTAACCGTTAACGATCTTTCCAAAGAGTAATGCGAAATGAATGAAACCGAATTATTACTCTGGGCACGCGGCCCCGGGCTTGAATACGCCACCATAATATTTGTTGTCGGCATGGTGTTAAGGCTGATCGAAATATTTATGCTGGGCAGAAAAAAGAACCTGTCCGAGTTGCGCGCAAGCGGCGTTTCAGCAGGCATTCGCACCATGATTTCGCGATCTGTTCCACTGGATAAAAACACCTTCAAACGATCGGTATATACCCTGGTTGCCGGTTATATTTTTCACATCGGCCTGTTCGTGTCATTGTTCCTGCTGGCGCCACACATCGAGCTGTTCGATTCTGTTTTCGGAATTTCATGGCCGGCACTGCCCACCACGGTAGTTGATTTTTTTGTGGTACTGGCACTGATATCGCTGCTGGCGATTTTGTGGCACCGGTTGACAAACCCGGTCATCAAGTTTCTGTCGACCGGACAGGATTACCTGGTATGGGCACTGACTTTTCTGCCCTTACTCACGGGCTACATGAGCTATCACCACCTGTTTGTGCCTTATACAACCATGCTCGCGCTGCACATTCTAAGTGTTGAACTGTTAATGGTGGTGTTTCCGTTCACCAAGCTCATGCATGCATTCACATTATTTATATCGCGTTATTACAACGGCATGCTCGCCGGTCAGAAGGGGGTGCGGCAATGACACAGGCAACACTTGCAAAAGGTATTCAGGCATTCAAGTAACAGATCGATGCACCGATGGCGTCTTACTTCAGCAGTTGTGTTCATTGCGGCATGTGTGCCGAGGCCTGCCTGTTCTACACTGAAACACAGTCGCCGGAATACACCCCGATATA
>JBATHJ010000338.1:0-3423 GCA_049666625.1 Gammaproteobacteria bacterium
AGAGAACGCAGAGGAACACTTAATTTAGTTTTCTTGTTAGAAAACTCCTGATGTACTACCCATGTCATGTCGATTCTTTTACAAAATAATATTTTTTCTCAGCGTTCTCTGCGCCTCTGCGGTTCAATCTTTATATTTGTAAATAATCATGAATGACACATTTACATGGCTGATTGGCCTGCATATACCTTCCAGCCTGTTGCCTTTCGGCCTGGTCATCATTCTCGATCTTATATTTCTCGCTCTGCTCGTGATGAGTTTGCGTTGCGCTGACTGGAAATCATTTGTCAGAGACACGCAGAAACAGCACGTGTTGTTCGCCGCCATGGTCATCCTGTTACTGATCTGGGGATTAAAAGCCGGCATATCACCCGGGCTGGGGTTTCATCATCTCGGCGCGACCATCTTTACGCTGATGTTCGGCTGGCCTTTTGCCATCATCAGCCTGAGCCTGGTGCTGGCAATTTCGCTGGGCGTACAGGACCCGGACTGGCTGAGCCTGGGTGTGAATGGAATATTCAGTATTGCCGTGCCGGTGCTGGTTTCGCATTCCATTTTACGGCTCTCAGAAAAACGCCTGCCGGATAATTTCTTCATTTATATATTTGTGGTGGCGTTCTTCGGCGCGGCGATCGCGGTGGTGTGCAGCCGCCTGAGTGCGACCTTGTTGCTGTATGCAGCCAATGTTTACCCCGATGCAACGCTTATCAACGAATCAATCCGCTACCTGCCGCTGTTCATGTTCCCCGAAGCGTTTGTCACTGGTATGCTGATGAGTGTGTTCGTGGTGTATCGGCCTGAATGGGTGGCAACGTTTGATGACGAGCGATATATAAAAGGGAAATAAAAGTTTCGGCCTCGCATTCAACCGCCCTGATGTATTTTGTATTAACACGAACACACTAGAGTGTAACAATATGACTTATCATGAAGCACACAAGTCACACCGTATCGGCTGGTTACGTGCCGCCGTTCTGGGCGCAAATGATGGCATTGTTTCAACAGCGAGCCTTATCATCGGTGTCGCTGCGGCACAGGCTGCGCAGGCAGATATACTGCTTGCAGGTGTCGCCGGCCTGGTTGCGGGTGCAATGTCGATGGCTGCAGGTGAATACGTATCGGTCAGCTCTCAATCCGATACAGAAAACGCAGACCTGGAACAGGAAAAGGCTTCATTAAAAACGAATTATGAATTTGAGACCCTGGAACTGGCAGAGATCTATCAGGCACGAGGCCTAGATTCCAGTCTTGCCAGGCAAGTTGCAGAACAGCTGATGGCACACGATTCGCTGGCTGCGCACGCCAGGGACGAGCTTGGGTTTTCTGAAAGTGCCAGGGCACGCCCTGTTCAGGCAGCGTTTTCATCCGCCGGTACCTTTACTATTGGTGCGGCATTACCGTTACTGACTGCATGGATCGTTCCAGTTGAACAGCTAATAACTGCCGTAGCTGTATTATCTCTCATATTTCTCGCGACTCTGGGCGGGCTGGCTGCAAAAACCGGTGGCGCATCAATCAGGCTTGGTGCAATCAGAGTCGGATTCTGGGGCGCGCTTGCAATGGGTTTAACCGCGGCGGCAGGTTCCATGTTTGGCGTAGTCGCCTGAACAGTATGATTAATTCAAGATGACAGGAAGAGACATGATCAATTTATTAAATTCTATCAAAGCACTCATCGTTTGTTTTCTTATAACAGGTGCATATACCCTGTATTCATCTACCAATAGTTACCAGGCAGAACTGGCAGGTGAAGGCCAGGAGGTCGGTAAAATTGAGGCCTTAATGCATTACTCAACAGTAATTGATGTATGGTCACGCATGCTAACAGGCTGGCTTCCCCTGTTTGCAATCAGTCTGCTCTCATGTTTATTGCTTTTGCTCTGGCTGAAAACACCTGTCAAATAAAACGAGTAGCGTCAGATTCTAATCAGAAAACCCGGGCACTACATTGGTGTAATAAACAAACTCAATTAACATAATCGCAGTCATGCTTGCGGGCGACAAAGGCAGGCGCTTTGTTAGCCGCGCCAGACCTCTTCATCCGAACGTGGCGGAAACTGCTTCATTAATACATCAATGATAATATCCAGCGCTGTGCGTACGGTATCTTCGATGATCCAGTTTTCGATAATACGTATACCAACCTTGTCAGCTTCATCCAGTAACCACGATTGCAGCTCCCAGATATCATCCAGATTTTTCAGGTAGTGCGAAGGTTCTCTCCTGTGTTTTTCACGCCCGCGCCGCTTAAGCTGTTTGTGCAACAGCTCTTTCTTCATACTGGCGAGCATGATGGGGATAATAATTGCATCACCCTTCTTCACTTTAAGATTTAACTCGGTGGGTACGACATGCACACCTTCCAGGATCAGGTCGTGACTTTCTTCAATGGCACGCCCGATGGTGGCCTCCAGCGCCAGCTTCATCGCCGCAAACTGTGAAAGGAAACCAGTGACCACAAGATTTTCGATTGCCGGCGCCGTGCTTTCATCGGTGTCTGGCAGGCCGCGCCAGGCTTCGAAACTTGAATACCCCAGTGTAGGAACCATCTGCGGTGATAAATAGGAGCGAATAATTTCGCGCATCATGTCGGTGGACTGGTGACGGGAAATGTCCAGCCGATAAGCCAGCTCGGATGCTACCGTGCTCTTGCCACTGCCGGTGGTACCGCCGAGCAATATAATAAGCGGTATGCCACTGTTTTCAAAACGGCGCCAGGACAAATAGCGTTCTGCTGCCGCCTGCGAACAATGTTCGCTCAAACATCGGTAGATCACCCTTCGCAGGGCCTTGTGGTCAATTTCCCGATGGCCGGTTTTTTTCAGATTAGCGTACACCCTGCGCGCACCCTGCATGGCCATTTCAGGCGGGATGGCGCAGGTTTCCAGTGAATGCGCGAGTATGCCGACTGAAAAAGGCGCACTGCGTGTCGGTATATGTACGATGATCCCGGGCTCATGGGCCGGCCCCGCATCATAGCGCTTGCGCATTTCAATGCCATAACGCTGTTCCAGCAGTTTGGCAACGCTGCGTTTTAATTCAGTACTGGTGATTTCCTGTTTGGCCTGAAACTCATGTCGTATTGCCTGGGCCAGTTCGTAGGCGACATCAAACGCAAGACCGGCATTGACCAGTGACTGGACTAATATGCCACGCAAAAACGGGGTGCGCCCGCCTTCCGGTTGCTTGATGATAATTAACTTGGACATTTATGAAATAGTAGAATCCCGGCTGTTACGTATGAACAAGACACCGCTTATTTTTCCGCCACCAGGTAACACACCCACACCGGGTCTGCATCGCCCACGGTGGCCGGAGAATACACACTGGTGCCCTCACCTGTTTCCGGATCGGTTTCTTCCCAGTAGACATGCACTTTTGAAAAACCGGCCTCCTCGAGCAATTCGCGTAGCTCCGGCAAGC
>JBATHJ010000339.1:0-5491 GCA_049666625.1 Gammaproteobacteria bacterium
CGATGGCTAGAAAAGATCTCTGGTACGGGGTACTTGAAGCGGGTGACAAAACCTCGCCCGTGGTACGTGACCTGACGCTGCAGGCAGGAAACAATCACATCTGGCTTTACAACCACGCCAGGAACACATTCGTGGAATATGCACAGGCCATCGTGGAGCCCAAGTTGCGCGAACTGGCCGCGGGCGATGTCTCCCGGGATGAACTCGACCGGGCCTTCAAAACGGCTCTCAAAAACTTTGCACCCGCACGACATGTCGCCAGATGGGAAAGCAAGGCAGCCAGCGCAAAACCTGTCAAAAAAACGGACGACGAATTTGACACCGACATGGGTGATGATGATAGCGATGGCGACGAGTTTATCGACGACATCGATGATGATGATTAGGCTTTAAGGGTCTCACCCCTTTGTTTGAATGACCGGGATATCTAGATAGCTAATTACTCTCATTTGGCAACGACCCGATTTCTTCCTCAACTTCATTACATTTATAAGCGATACCGTGACCAACCACTTCAGTACCTGATAGCGTGGTGTTATAGAGCCACACGGTGTCGGCCCTGTAGTCCATGTAGGCTTTCTCACGTAAATGTTTCTTCATCACTACATCGGGGCATGGTGAGGTGTTGGCACATACCCCGGCCGTTACTTCACCGAGCCTTTCACAATTAGCAGGTATCTGGCTTTCATCTTTATATAGTGTCACTTTTTCAGCCATCTCGGACGTTACCAGGTTTACGCATCCACTGATAAGCAGTATTGAAAAAGCAGGCAGGATTATATTTCTCATGGTTCTCAATCTGAATAATAATAATAGTGCGGACTTAATATTACACCGGGTTTAGCAGGATATCTAATTGATTGGGTTCAGAGCACTATACTCTCAAATGTACAGAACAATTGTATTCTGAGCCCCTGGTTCTTCTGTTATTAATTTCTCATAGTCATCTGGAGCAATCTCACTCCCTTACCTTTTTTCAACATATTTATTCTGCCGCATTCAACCCCGCTTTATATAAACCATCAATGAAGTACTTACGCTGTTGCGGAATTTTGAATGGAATTACTTTTTCCAGGCGCTGCAGTGATATTTCTCTACCAATCAGTTTTAGCTGTTCCAGTTGCCAGCTTGCTTCATCAATGTTTCCCACGTTGGCGTAGGCGGCAGCGAGCCATATCCTGGATTCTTCGATCTCGGGGTTCATATCCAGTGCGTGGTTAAAGTTTTCTATCGCGCCCTGGTAATCGCGCATGTTGAACAGGATTTCGCCATAAATCACGTTGTAGATCGCGGGATATTTTGGATTCAGCAACATCGCCTTACGCATTTCAACTGCCGCCTGCCTGGGTTTACCCGCGTAATTTAGCGTGGTTGCCAGCAGTCCATACGAATCGGCAAAACTCGGGTCCAGGTCAATAGCGATCTGCGCATTCTGTAGCGACTGCCTGTAGTTTCGACTGAAAATATCAGCAAACCCTTTTACCCAGTATACCTGGGGTAAATTTGGATCAATCGAAATTGCTTTGTCTGCATACTCGTGTGCCTTTGCCAGCGCCATGTCGTCATCGTTCGACCAGCCGTTCATATGGTCATAGATATATGTCAGGGCAAGATTGCCGTAAGCACGCGCAAACTGGTTATCGAGGGCAATTGCATTCTGAAAATACACCCGCGCTTCAAGCATGCCTTCGCGTGATGACAGCCACAAACTCTGCCAGCCGCGCAGAAATTCATCGTAGGCTTCGATACTGTCACTGTATTTATTGGCGAGCCTGGTTTTGTCTTTATCGGTCAGTTTTATTTCGAGTGAAGTAATGATCTGTGATGTGACTGCATCCTGAAACGCAAATATGTTTTCCATCTTGCCATCAAAACGCTCAGCCCAGACATTGATGCTGTTAGAGGTGTCGATCAGTCGCGCCGAAATACGGACTGTGTTACCGATTTTTCTGACACTGCCCTCGACTGCATAGTCTGCACCCAGCTCATGTTTTACACTACGCATATCGATATCACTGTCTTTGAATACAAACACCGAATTGCGCGCGATGACAGACAGCCCGGAAATCTTCGACAGGTCGGTAATCAGGTCAGCTGTAATACCATCGCTGAAATAATCCTGTTGTGGGTCATCACTGAGGTTGTTGAATGGCAGCACCGCGATCACCAGCCTGTCATCGTCCTGCGCCAGAGTTTTTTCCGGATCTTGATGACTGTTATTGACCTGCAAGACCACCAGCACCAGCAGGGCAAACGCCAACATGGCGATGGCCGCAATGTTAAACCACCTGCCAGGTGCCACGGGTACAGGGCTGTGGCCTGCCTGCACCGGGGGTATAGATGAGATGGTCGCCGCTGGCGGGTCCACGGGCCGGGGACGACTGACCGCACAAATCAGGCGGTAACCTTTTTTCGGCACGGTTTCGATGTACTGCGGATGTCTGGAATCATCGCCCAGTGCCTTGCGCAGCTTGATGATGGCGCTGGCCAGTGAATCATAGCCCACCACCACGCCACGCCATGCCTCCTCTTCCAGCGCCTCGCGCGACATCACCCGGCCCTGGTTCTGTGCCAGGCACACCAGTACGGTCATCGCCTTGGGTTCAATCTTGTGCTCGATTCCGTCCTTAGAAATCCGGCAAATCGACGGATCAACCAGCCAGTCGGCGACATAAAACGGGCTTTCAGAGTCGATATTCAGGTTTTCAGACATACCTTGTCCAGCTTCAGGAGTTGATTTCTAGTGGAAATTACTCGCGGCAAATAATCATAACTTACTGATTTATCAATTCATAGAGCAATCATCGACTATTCATCGAAGAAATATCGCCAAACCATTGCGCTTCCGCCGCAAAGAGTCCACGCGAATTTCATACGCTTGCATCTCCACTCAAGTAACAGGAGAACATCATGAACAAAAAATCAACGGGCCCATATCGACTCAACGCGACGACCGGCATCCTGGCGGTACTTGCAACCGGTGTACTCACCGGCTGTGATTATTGCGCCCCGGTTTTACTGGTAGCCGTAACGGGCGTCATCGCGTATCGACTGATAAGACCCATACATCAAACCATGCAGATCAAACCGTATTGAACAGTAAACATTCATTACAACCAGACTGATTAATATTTAACGGAGACAATACAATGAAACGTATCACTATCATGTTATACAGCATCATCAACTACACACTCGGGGTGGCCGCGCTAAACTACCTGATTGCGTTCCTCTTCAACCTGTTCGTGCCCAAAACCATCGACTCGGGCGACGTCGGCAACACCGGGCTGGCGATTGCCATCAATCTTGGCCTGATTAGCCTGTTTGGATTACAGCACAGTGTAATGGCAAGGCCAAAATTCAAGGCATGGCTGACACGCTTTGTACCCGAAGCAGCAGAACGCAGCACCTACATGGCCGCAACAGCCATCGTTGTGTTCGCCCTGTGCCTGTTATGGCAACCACTGCCCAGCGTACTCTGGCAGGCTAGCAGTGATGTCAGTTATTACATCATACTGGCAACCGGTTTATCCGGCTGGGCACTGGTGCTGTTCTCAACCTTCCTGATCAACCACTTCGATCTGTTCGGCCTGCGCCAGGCATGGCTTTACCTGGTGGGAAAGGAATACACACACCTGCCATTCAGGACCGTCTCGCTGTACAAATACATTCGCCATCCCATCATGACCGGTGCGTTTATCGGAATCTGGTTTACACCGGTGATGACCGTGGGCCACCTGTTGTTCTCACTCAGCATGTCGGTTTACATCCTGATTGGCGTGTACCACGAAGAGAAAGACCTGGTAAAAATATTTGGCTCAAAATACCTGGGCTACATCAGGTCAACCGGCAAATTTATACCGGCGTTTAATAAAACCAGCAGAAGCGATATAGATTCAGCATCAGCCAAAGTCTGAAAAATAATACACACACATACCAGTGATGTAATTAAAAACATCACTGGCCTTGTTTGAATATAAATCACAGGAGTTATGTATGAACAAATCACTATTTGAAAGACTGGGTTCTGAACTGGGTATCACCGCCATAGCAAGCGATGCTGTTGACAATCACCTGGCCAATAAAACCATCGCACCCCGCTTTGCTGATGGCGATGTCAAGAAAATGAAGGACGGCGCTGCGAGCTTCTTTATCACCGGGACCGGCGGGCCCAATCTCTACAAAGGCAAGGACATGCTGGCCACACATAAGGGCATGAATATTTCAGCGTCAGAATTTATGGCAGTGCTAGATGACATCCTGGCGGCACTTGACAAAAACAAGATCGGACAGCGTGAACAGGAAGAGGTTTTGTTTGTACTTTACGGTATGCGATCGTTGATAGTGCATATTTGATGTCCACATAAAAAGGGGCAGTGACATTTAAGGGTTACTCGTAAATGTCACTGCCCTGCTTACCGACCAAATGAGATCAGACAACAACGAATTCTAATATTTGAAACAAATGCGCTCTGATACCGGTTATACGTCTCTTACATCAATAATTCCGAGTCTAAAAAACAGATGTCTTGATGATTACCACGTTTCACAATATGATACGGGTGGCCTGCTAGATACATCCTTGCGCGCCCATGCATAACAATTCCTTTGCCATCTTTGAGTCTAGAGTGACCATGATAAAACGTGCGAATGGTCTAATAATAATCGCTACATCTCCTTGATAATATTCTATTATCAATATACGGCTAATTAGATGAATCCTCTTGTTTAGGAGATTATTTTGACTCGACACTATTCTGACGAAAATACTAATTCTAGTATCAATAAAATCAATACGAAAAGTTTTGCTAATTTCTGGACAGGCATATTTTTCCTTTTATCATCAGTCTCGCTTCTCATTGTTATGATAATGTTTATTTTTGTGTGGCAACCGATCTGGACTGAAGGCTTCAAGGACTTTCACACGATCAGCACAGCGATAGACAAGCTCGATAAAACAGCAAAACCTGCATCAGAAGCCATACCGCTAATGCTTGTGCAAATGGATCAAATTAATAAACACATGTATCAAATGAATACGACTATGCATGTAATGAAAGGAATGAGCGAAACCATGCTTGAAATGCAAAACACCATGCAAGACATGAGTGTGTCGGTAGGAAATATGGAAGAGATGACACCCGAGATCAAAAGGATGACCCTGGTCTTATCGAACGAAATGCCGCGATTGACCTACACCATAAACCGGGTAAATAACAAAATGCCTAATATGGATTTCATGCCGTTTAAATAAAGTGAATAGAAAGGGCAGCCTCCCCTTTTAATATGAACAAGGATACACGCATGCCAGTGATGCTTAACAGCATCACTGGTGCTTTTACACAGGCGTGATAGTCGAGTAGAACACTATTTCTACAGAATCAGAATAAGCACAATAATAATCAGAAGCAATTCGACTGTGCTAACACTTGACCCGGCAGTCAGCTCACCAATACGTCCGTTTAGCTGCGTGATCTCCTCAGGTGTCATC
>JBATHJ010000340.1:0-2240 GCA_049666625.1 Gammaproteobacteria bacterium
TATAAATCAGACCCACGATTCAATTGGATTTCAGAGACAGAATTCGATTTAAAAATAAATGATAAAAGCGTGCATTTTTATAGTTGCAGGATTTAATAGTAGTTAAATGTCAAAAAAACCTAACAAGCGACTGTGATTAAAATCAAGCCTGCAACCTAAAAATAATTATGTCATTTTCCACTCCTTATCGTCACGCACCATAGCATTGAGTATCGTGATCATTTTTCGCATGCAGGCAGTTAAGGCGACTTTTTTATGTTTGCCCTGTGCGACGAGTTTTTCATAAAATGATTTGATCACCGGGTTATGCTGAATTGCGCACATCATCGCCATGTACAATACGGTGCGTATCGGCGCTCTCCCGCCTTTAATCCGACGGTGGCCTTTCATTTTGCCACTGTCGCGGTTAAACGGAGCGAGTCCCGTCAGTGCGGCGATTTGTCTGTGCGAAAGTTCGCCCAACTCAGGTAACTCTCCCAGTAGCGTGTAGGCCACCCCATCCCCGATTCCGGGAACAGAACTCAGCACCTTGTACACGCGCTGCCATTCGGTGATGGCCCCCACCTCCTTCGCCAGGCACTGATTGACCCATGCAATTTCTTTGTCCAGCAGTTTGAGCAGTCGCCGATGGGTGGGGACGAGCACCTTGGGAGCCTTGTGTTGCCGATTGAGTTCCTGGGTACGGGTTTCGTTTAATTGACGCTTACGTGCTAGTAAGTCTCTGACTAAACGGACCTTTTGACTGGGCAACGAGCGCACTTCGGGTTGCATGACCGCACCAAATTGTGCAATCAGTCGCGCATCGATCTTGTCGGTCTTGGCGATAATGCCCCGGGCTCTGGCAAACTGGCGTACCTGGATCGGAGCGACCACGATAATGGGCAGACTCTTTTCGGCACACGCTTCGACCAAGCGTCGTTCGTAGCCGCCGGTGGCCTCCACCAGAATGCGCGTCAGCGCGTAGCGCTTGAGCTTCTGTATTAGTGTTTTAATATCTGCTGATGTATTGGCGGTTTGCCAATGCTTGTCAATTTCATAAATATAGATATCCAGCGTGTCTTTTCCCACGTCTATACCGACGTGTCGTTGATTATTTCTGATGTGTGCTTTGGTCATTGTATTCATTTCTCACCCTTGCTACATTCGGGCTCGAGGCCCTTTCGACTGTTCGAGTTTATAGTTGGATCGGTATAGCGCCCCTGCTTGTTAACGGGCTAGATTAAATCTGCACCATGCGTCAATCGGGCTGCTATACCGAAAACCTGTTGTCGCAGGTTTGGGCCTCACTTTATCGCTATAGGGAATAGAATAAAATCATGGAAATTCGATCATACAAGCGGGTCAAAATCGCTCCCTACGGTCGCTGGGACGCGCAAATAGCGCGCGCCCTTTACCCTATTCGTTAGGGTTACAAGAGCACAGTAACTAAATATGATAAAGGACATCATCGCAATTCCAGTATGTTTGTATATATGCGTAAGCCTATTAATAAACCCTAGTGAGCCATTCGGCCCTGGCTACACATGGTCAATTATTATACAAAAAATGCAAGACACTATAGGCAGTTACATAACAGCCATATTATTCTTAGCTATTGCTATTGCAGCCAGTTACGACATATTGCGCTTGTATCGGAAAAACAAAACACATAATAGCCAAGGGACTTAATATGGTACAGAACACAGTACTAAAAACCCTAACAAGGCGCTCAACCATGACGCGCTATACAACGCGCGCCTGTTAGCTTAAACGTTAGAGCTACATATGATTATTTACAGGCATATAAAATGACAGTCACTGGTTTCATCGGCGTATTCGAAGATGGTAGAGCGGCAAACATTGATGCTCATGGTAACAATGTTGCATTTGCATGCTCACAATGTGGCCATCCAGTTTTAGCTATTGCTCGCGAGCACCAGCGAGGATCCTCAAAAAGAAACCCATCAGTATGTCCAAGCTGTAAAACAGCTTACGTTATAGACCCTCGCGAGTCTTCCAAAAAAGTTATCATTTATCATGCTTCAGAGCTCTAACAATCAAATCAAGTTCGCCCTTCGGGCTGGACGCTGCGCACAAAACGCGCCGCGCCACTTATTAAAACGTTATGTGTAATAAGGCATGGCATATATAACAACAATCTTATATTGTTTTATCTCTACGGGTTTCTACTTCTCCACACTCTATCGTGAAGATATAAATATACTTTTGTCAGTAGCAGTGCCATTTGCATTGTTTGTGCC
>JBATHJ010000341.1:0-3399 GCA_049666625.1 Gammaproteobacteria bacterium
GTATGCATGTGCTCCACTATGTTCCGGATTGATCCGCAGCATCTCGCCTGGGTGCTGGAAAACCTGGTCGAAGGACATGTGGTCAACCAGGTCAGCGTGCCGCCGGCGATTGCCGAAAATGCCCGGCTGGCGTTACAGCGAATGCTGGAAGTATCCCCATAAGCGCCAGTCTCCGTTAGACTTGCGCCATGAAAGAAGCAGTCGTACTGGTACATGGTGTCTGGAGCAATGGTGTTGATCTCTGGCGGCTGCGGCATCGCCTGAAAAACAGTGATTACGAATGCCATAACTTCAATTACCATGTCTGGAGTCAGCCGCCGGCTGAACTCGCACAGCGCCTCAAAACCCTGGTCGATACCATTGATGCACCGCTGATCCATTTTGTCGGTCACAGCTACGGTGGCATTATCCTGTTACACCTGTTTGACCAGTTTCCATTCATTGCAAAAGGCCGCATTGTGCTTCTCGGTAGCCCGGTCAACGGGAGTTCAGTGGGTCGTCGGCTGGTGAAAACACGGCTGACAAGCTGGGTGCTGGGTAAAAGTCGTCAGCGCGGTTTGCTGGGCGATGCCCCGGTGTGGAAAGGCTGGCAGGATATCGGCATTATCGCCGGCACCTTCCCGCTGGGAATGGGCCTGGTCGCGGGCGGGCCCGATGTGCCGCACGATGGCACGGTGTCAGTGAGCGAAACCCAGCTGCGCGGTGCCACCGACTTTATCACCCTGCCGGTCAGTCATACCGGCATGCTGATGTCGGCCACGGTTGCAAACGAGGTGGTCGTGTTCCTGCGCACCGGCAAGTTCGACCAGGACACAGTCACGCCTTTGTTCGATTCCAGCGTGGCATGACGGCTGATCTGGCTGGCACGCAATGCTAGACTTTGCAGCAGTTTTTAGCGTGTTTGCGGGCAATCATGTAGTCACCACCGGGCACTGTGCGAGGCCTGTAATCAGGACTGTTTCATGGCTGAATAATGTTACAGGCGAGCCGCCTGGGACTGCACTGATTCGTGTTAATGTGCGCATCATGGTTCTACGCGAGTCAATCAATTGAAAGTGCATACCCGTGTAATCGGTATCGATCCCGGTTCACGTATTACCGGTTATGGCATCCTGGATACCGACGGCTTTCGGCACCAGCATGTCAGCAGCGGCCATCTCGCCATCAGTGGCGAAACCCTGGCAGACAAGCTCGGGCTTATTTTTACCCAGGTGAGCGAAGTCATCCGTGAATGGCAGCCGCAGGTGATGGCGATCGAACAGGTGTTCATGAATCGCAATGCCGACTCGGCGCTGAAACTCGGCCAGGCGAGGGGCGCGGCAATTTGCGCCGCGGTGCAGGCGAACATTCCGGTCGGCGAATACACCCCGCGCGCGATTAAAAAAGCCGTGGTCGGTAGCGGCTCGGCAGATAAACAACAAATACAGAAAATGATGAAACTCCTGCTCGATCTTGATCATGTTCCGCAAAGCGATGCCGCTGACGCGCTCGCGATTGCGATGTGTCATGCCAACCATCTGCACGTGCAGAGCGGGGGTGTTGTGCGCGGTATCCGTCGAGGACGCTGGGTATGATCGGCCGTCTGCGCGGCCAGCTGGTGAGCAAGCATCCACCGCGGTTGTTACTGGATGTGAACGGCGTTGGCTATGAACTCGAAGCGCCGATGACAACGTTTTATCAACTTCCCGCCAATGGCGAAAACGTCATCCTGCACACCCACATGGTGGTGCGCGAAGACGCGCAATTGCTGTTCGGGTTTTTTACCGAGAACGAGCGCCACTTGTTTCGCACCCTGATTCGCATTAGCGGTGTCGGCCCAAAACTGGCGCTGACTATTTTGTCGGGCGTGAGTACAGATGAATTCACCCGTTGCATTATCGAAAATGATGCAAAATCACTGACTGCATTGCCGGGCGTGGGCAAGAAAACCGCCGAACGCCTGATCGTTGAATTGCGTGACCGGCTGGGAGATGACTTCGAAAAAGTACTGCCGGGTACAGCCAGCACGGCCACGCTGAAAACACAGCCCACCAGCCCGGTCGGCGATGCCGTGAGTGCACTGATTTCGCTGGGCTATAAAGCGCCGGACGCAAGTCGCATGGTGCGCAGCGTCGCCTGCGAAGGCCTTGAAGCCGAGGCCATTATCAAGGCCGCCTTGCAGGCCACGGTGCGCAGTTGAGCAGTCAATTGAATGAGGCGTGCACATGAGACATGTTTATGACTGAGTCGCGAATAATTTCTGCAGAACAGACTTCGGATGAAGTGGCTGTCGATCGCGCGATTCGTCCACAGACGCTGGTGGATTATCGCGGCCAGCCAGCAGTCACCGAACAGCTGGATATTTTCATTCCCGCGGCACGTGCGCGCGAAGAAGCGCTCGATCACATCCTGTTTTTTGGTCCCCCGGGGCTGGGTAAAACCACGCTGGCGCATATCGTCGCCAACGAAATGAATGCCAAGCTGCATTCCACCTCCGGACCGGTGCTGGAAAAACCCGGTGACCTCGCCGCGCTGCTGACCAATCTCGAAGCCCACGATGTGATCTTTATCGACGAGATACACCGCCTGAGCCCGGTGGTGGAAGAAATTCTTTACCCGGCGATGGAAGACCACCAGCTCGATATCATGATTGGCGAAGGCCCGGCTGCGCGCTCTATCAAGCTTGAATTACCGCCGTTTACACTGGTGGGTGCGACCACGCGTGCAGGTTCATTGACCTCGCCCCTGCGTGATCGCTTTGGCATCGTGTTGCGGCTGGATTTTTATAACGTGAGCGACCTGACGCATATCGTCGAGCGCAGCGCAGATATTCTCAATGTGCAAATGACGCGCGAAGGTGCCGAGGAACTTGCACGGCGTGCACGCGGTACGCCGCGTATCGCCAATCGCCTGTTGCGCCGGGTGCGTGATTACGCCGAGGTCAAGGCCGACGGCGTGGTCAGTGCCGAGGTCGGCCACGCCGCGCTGGAACTGCTCAAGGTCGATCCGCTGGGGTTTGATGTCATGGACCGGCGCCTGCTGCTTTCGATTATCGAAAAATTTGACGGTGGCCCGGTGGGCGTAGAAAATCTCGCCGCCGCGATTGGTGAAGAACGCGATACCATCGAAGATGTGATTGAACCTTACCTGATCCAGCAGGGGTATCTTATGCGCACACCGCGCGGCCGGGTTGCCACTGCGCGTGCTTACCGGCATTTTGGTTTGCAGGCGCCGGGCAAGGATTCAGCCGTGCAGGCTGCGTTGCAACTCGGTAACGACAGCGAATAATTTTTATGCAGGCAAACAACGGCGGTGAATTTTTATGGCCGGTGCGTGTCTATTACGAAGACACCGATTCAGGCGGCGTGGTGTATTACGCCAATTACCTGAAGTTTATGGAACGCGCGCGCACCGAAATGT
>JBATHJ010000342.1:0-14579 GCA_049666625.1 Gammaproteobacteria bacterium
GGTGTCGGCAGCCTGCCGGATGAACAGTTTTTTGAAGTCGTCGATCCGGATACTTTCGCCGTGCTCGATGACGGTATGACCACACTGGCACCGCCAGTGCCCTTACCCGGTGCGGCGCTTCTGTTTCTCAATGGCATAGGCCTGCTGGCGGGCATGGCACACTTCCGCAGACGCGCGACATTAACCGCCGCAAACGTATAATTTATTTCTCCAGCTCACCCACCAGCGCGGCATATTTCAGGCTGTCGCGCAAAGCTGTAATTTCATCGTCGAGTGATTCATGTGCCGTTGCTGGCGCGCTGGATTTACCCAGCGCCTCACCATGCTGTTTTTTATAAAGCGATTCGAGCTGTTGCACCAGGCTTTTCATTTCATCATCCGGGAAATCACGCAGCTCCAGGTAACTGAACAGGGCTTTGAAGACATCAAAAGGATAGACCTGGAAGCGATCGACATAGGTTTCGACCATCGACCAGAAAAACGGCCGCACCTTGCTGACTTCAAGATTTTTATTGCGCAGCATGGCGCAGGCGTATTCAGTCAGCTGGTCAATATTCTCGGGGGACGACAGGGTACCGGACTCATCGTCGGCATGCTCAGCTATGAGCGTGAAAATTTCGGGTTGCGCCTTGGGCATGGATGGTGGTGTAGCGTCCTTTTGTTCATTTGCACTGTGAAGCCGGGTTCTGTTCAACAAACTGCTAAGCATTATTAGCACATCCTTCCGGGAGATGAAACTGCCACCCCCGATATATAGTTTCTGCAAAATCCAAAATCCACAATATTTTGTGCTTTAATCCTTTTCATTTCAAATTAAAACAGGGATTGCGGGCGTGCACGAAGACACCACACCTGCCGGCGGGAAAAGTCGGTATAGCTTACACAAACCAGTTGAGTTTGCACAACAAAACACCTATCTAACTGATTCACCTGACTATTCCAGAACGTGTACGAATATTGCATATAAGGAAGTAGATGCTGGCTCCCCGTCGTCAGTCGAAATTGTAAAATCGCCCGGAAACCCGGCCATGGCAGGCATACTGGGCCAAATGAGACAAAACACGATAACCGGCATGCAGACTGAAGCGCGCAAGATAGTGCAAAAAACAGATGTGGACAAGCTTCCCAGCCTGCCGCAGGTTTTATTACGCCTGCTCGCAATCTGTCACGACGAAAGCCTGTCGTACGAGCAGCTGGCCGATGTGCTGCGCAAGGACCCGGCGCTCTACCTCAAGGTGATGTCGGTGTGCAGCCGCCAGGTCTGCGACCGCGACAAGCCGCAACCGCCGGAACAGGTGCTCAAGCGCCTCGGAATTAATACCATCAAGAGTATTGCCGTCACCTCGGCAACCCAGCAGTTCTTCTCGCGCAACAGCCAGGAACGCACTGATTTTATCAAGCAACACTGGCAGCACTCACTGCTCTGTGCCACGATTTCAGAAGCGATTGCAGCACATTTGCACTACCCGCAGCCCGCAGATGCATACGCTGCCGGCCTGCTGCATGACATCGGCCAGCTGGCGCTGGAGAGCGCCTTCCCGGAAAAATACACCACCACCTTCGCCGAGCTCTCAGAAGACAATAATTTCCAGGACCTCGAAAACCAGGCATTTGACACCTCGCATGATGAAGTCGGTGCCGACCTGTTGCGCAAACACGGCGCCAGCCCGTTCCTGGTGGATGCCGTGCTCTATCACCATGAAGCCCTCGATAGCATTCTTGACGCGCACCCGCTGGTCAAAATTGTCCACCTCGCCAACCTGCTGGCAAACAGGGATTTCAAGCAGGAAGATGCCGATGTTTTCGAAGAAGCCGACACCCTGTTTGGGTTTGATCGCGCAGCGGTGATGGAATTACTGGAAAAAGCCCGCGAGCGCATCGACGCGGAAGCAGGCAAGCTTGAAATTGATTTCGCTGCAGACGGTGCCGATGGCGAAACCACCCGGCAGATCAGGGCGCGCGACGAATACAGGCAACTCCAGCTGGCCGAGCAGATCCGCAACATTGCCATGCTGGATGGCGTACACCAGCACCTGTCGCGTATCGAAGGCGAAAAACAGCTGCTCAATGCCATCGAACAGCACATTGGCATTCTGTTCAGCGTCAGCAAAAGCATCCTGTTTTTATACGATGCCGGTAAGGACAGGCTTCGCGCCATGGCCTCTGACAAGCTGCCCGCGCGGCTGGACGAATTCAGTATTCCACTGGAAGCCGAGCGCAGCCTGGTGGCCACTGCGCTGCTGGAAAAACAGCCCTGGCACAGCTTCAAAAAAGGCAGGCGCGCACCCAGTGTCATCGACCGCCAGCTGATCGGCCTCACCGATCGTGAAGGCATGATTTGCCTGCCGCTGATGATGAACAATGCGGCCATCGGCACCCTGGTGCTGGGCGTCGACAGCCTGCAATACGAAGTGCTGTGGAAACAGCTCGGCCTGCTCGGCCAGTTTGCCAGCGAAATTGCGCACACCATCAGCGCGACCCGCAGCCCGGACCGGATCGCACGCAAGGAAGATGATCAGAACGCCAGCCTGCTGCTTGAATCACGCGTGCGCGAAGTGGTGCATGAAGTGCGCAACCCGCTGAGCATCATGAATAATTATCTCGAAATCCTCGGCTACAAACTGGAATCAGAGCACCCGGCGCAGGCCGACCTGAAGACCATCAAGGGTGAAATCCAGCGCGTTACCAGTATTCTTGAGCGCCTGTCACAAACCAGCCCGCGCGTCGAAGAAGCCGCCCTGGTCGACATTAATGCCATGATCGCCGACCTGACACTGGTGTTCCAGACTTCGATCTGTGCGGCCAATGACATCCAGATCACGCTCGACCTCGATGAACGCATTTCGCCGCTGATGAGCAACGTCAATGCACTCAAGCAGATTTATACCAACCTGGTGAAAAACGCAGTCGAGGCGCTACCGGCAAATGGCGAAATCATGGTCTACACTCAAGATCATGTGAATGTTGACGGTAAAGAGCATATAGAAATCTCTGTTGCCGATGATGGGCCAGGCATAGACCCCGAAATACTCCCCAGACTGTTCTCGCCAGTCGAAACCCAGAAAGGGGAAGAACATGCAGGCCTCGGACTCACCATAGTCAAGAACCTGGTCAACGAACTACACGGATCAATCAGCTGCCGAAGCAGCGACAAAGGCACAAGTTTTCACATACTGTTGCCAAAAAAATGAACTAAAACAGATGACTCTGTTTTGTGCAAACAATAATGATTACAAAGGCCGGGCAGCCTTTGCACACTAGAGTATTAAAATGAGTCAGAAACAACAGCAAATACTAATTGTTGATGATGATCCTGTCATCCTCAAAAGTCTCAAAGATCTGCTCGCAGTGCGTGGCTACCCCACAGACACCGCCGTCGGCGGCAAAGAAGCCATCATCCAGCTTGACCAGAAACCCTACGATGTAATCCTGCTCGACCTGCATATGCCCTATGTAACCGGGCATGATGTGATGGCGCATATCAAGAACAACCGCATCGATACATCGGTGATTATTGTCAGCGGCGAAACCTCTTTTGAATCTGCACGCGATGCGGTTTCCAAAGGCGCTTATGATTTTCTGCGCAAACCCTATGCTGCAGACGAACTGGTTATCACCCTCAGCAATGCACTTAAAGAAAAACGTCTCGAGAAACAGAATAAATTAATGCAAATGCAGTTGCGCGAATCCGAGCGCCTGCACCGTTACCTGGTCGACACGTCTCCCGATATTATTTATATCCTCGATCCTGAAGGCAATTTCACGTTCATTAATGAACGTGTTGAAAGCCTGCTTGGTTTCGCCAAAAACGAACTTGTCGGCAAGCATTATTCATTACTGGTTCACCACGACGATCTCGAACAGGCAAAGTATGTTTTCAATGAACGTCGTATTGGCAAACGTGCTTCGCGCAATGTTGAACTTCGCCTGAAGTGCAAGGACGATGGCGCACCGCGCTTTTTCGAAACGCGCACACTGCCAATTGAAATGAGTTCGATGGGCATTTATGCCAATGCCGACAACGAGACCCACAAATCCTATCTCGGCACTTACGGTGTTGCGCGTGATGTTACCGACCGCAAACTGGCCGAAGAAACCATTAACTTCCAGGCCTACCATGACCTGTTGACCAAGTTACCCAACCGCGCGTTGCTACGCGACCGCCTCAGCCTTGCGATCTCGCAGGCACGACGCGAAGATGAAATGCTTGCGGTGATGTTTCTTGATCTCGACCGTTTCAAAAACATCAATGACAGTCTCGGCCACATGATCGGTGACGAACTCCTGCAGCAGGTCAGCACGCGGTTAAAAAGCTGCCTGCGCGAAGGCGATACCCTGGCACGGTTCGGCGGCGATGAATTCACTTTGCTGTTACCCAAGGTGGGCGAGAAACGCGAAGATGTAAGCGCTATCGCAAATAAAATCACCACCACACTGAAAGACCCGTTCATGATTGATGGCCATGAACTTTATGTCAGCGCCAGCATCGGCATTGCGATGTATCCGCAGGACGGAAACAACATGGACGCCCTGATCAAGCATGCTGACGTTGCCATGTACCACGTCAAAGGCAAGGGCAAGAACGGTTTCCAGTTTTATTCCAACGACATGAACACGCCGTATTTCAAAAATCTTTCGATGGAAACCGGCATACACAAGGCCTTGCTGAATAATGAATTCAAACTTGTCTATCAGCCACAGATTAATTTAAAAACCGGCGAAATTATTGGTGTTGAGGCGCTGCTGCGCTGGCAGCACCCGGAACACGGCATCATCTCACCGAGTGAATTTATTCCATTCGCAGAGGAAAGCGGCCTGATTGTCGAAGTCGGCCACTGGGTATTAAAAAGCGCATTGGCCGAACTCAGTCGCTGGCAAAATGCCGGACTGCCCAATGTGCGCATGTCTATTAACATGTGCGCGCGACAACTCGCGGAAAATAATATTGTGTCCATTATCAAGCGCACACTGACCGACTACAGTCTGCCACCGGATTCACTTGAAATTGAAATTACCGAAAACACCATCATGGATGACATGGACAGCATCGTGCGCAAGCTGAAGGAACTCAGCGAATTCGGCGTCACCATTGCGATTGATGATTTCGGCACTGGCTATTCATCGCTCAGTTATCTGCACCGCCTGCCGATACAGACATTGAAAATCGACCGCACCTTCCTCAAGGAAAGCCGGTTTAACAAGGGCGACAATACCATTGTGAATACCATTGTAGCGATGGCCAAAGGTTTGCAACTGAACGTGGTGGCCGAAGGCGTTGAAACCCAGGCACAGCTCGATTACCTGCGCAGCATTGACTGCCACGAGGCACAAGGGTTTTTATTCGGCAAGCCGCTACCATCAGACGTGATTGCACAATTGCTGATCCAGGAACCCTATGCCATGCCCGGCGCCAGCAAGGGCAACATGGGCACACTCAGACACCATTAAGCATGCTTTGACTTAAACGTGTGCAATAAAAAAGCCTCGATCAGAGGCTTTTTTATTATTTTTCACAATGTTGAATAATCAGTACTGTCGCATCAGTAAAGTCTTGCCTGTCATCGACGGCGGTTGCTGCAAACCCATGAGTTGCAATACCGTCGGCGCCACCGAACTCAGGTCACCGCCCGGACGCAAGTACCATTGCGCTTCGTCGATCACCATGCAGGGCACCGGGTACAGTGTGTGCTGGGTGTGTGGTTCCTGCGTGACTGGATCCACCATTTCGTCACAGTTGCCATGATCGGCGGTAAGGATAACTGAAAAACTCGCCTCGACTGCAGCATCGAGTACACGCCCGACCTCGCGATCGAGTGCTTCCACCGCTTTTATCACCGCTTCGCGAATCGCAGTGTGCCCAACCATGTCACCGTTGGCAAAGTTGACCAGGATAAAACCGTATTTACCCGAGTTGAGAGCGCCAATGACTTTGTCGGCGACAACGTCAGCGCTCATTTCAGGTTTTAAATCATAGGTCGCAACATCGGGTGAATTCACCATCACGTGTTCTTCACCGGCAAACGGCTGTTTTTTTCCGCCATTGAAAAAATACGTCACGTGCGCGTATTTTTCGGTTTCGGCACAATGGAACTGTTTAAACCCGGCGCGGCTGACCACCGAAGCAACGGTCGCCTGCGGGCGCTCGGGCGCATAGCCAATCGGCAGCAGGAACTCGGGGTCATACTCGGTCAGACAGGTCACGGTGGCGCCTTCAAAATCGCCCATTTCAAACTTGCTAAAGTCGTCCTGGCTGAGTGCCGCTGTCAGCTGGCGAGATCTGTCATTGCGAAAGTTGAAAAAGATAACGCTGTCGCCGGTCTCGATGCGGTCACAGTCACCGAGCACCGTGGGCATGATAAATTCATCGGTTTCATTCTTGGCATAGGCGGCTTCGACAGCATAACGCGCAGCTTCAGCCTGGCGGCCATCGCCCTGCACCATCGCGCGCCACGCCAGCTCGGTGCGCTCCCAGCGATGGTCGCGATCCATCGAGAAATAACGGCCGCACACAGTGGCAATGCAGCCACCAGCATCTTCGAGCTTGTCTTCCAGCGTCTGCAGACTGGTGAGGGCGTGCATTTGTGCGGTATCGCGACCGTCAGTAATCATGTGCACCACGGGCTTGGCCTTGCGACTGGCACACAGATCAATCAGGGCATAGAGGTGGTTGATGTGACTGTGCACACCGCCATCGGATGTCAGCCCGACCAGGTGCACCGGCCGGCCACCCGCTACTGCATCTTCCACGGCCGCAACCAGTGCAGCGTTTTCGAAAAACTCGCCACTTTCAATTTCATCATTGATGCGCACCAGGTCCTGGCGCATGACTGAGCCACAGCCCAGCGTCATGTGGCCGACTTCGGAATTACCCATCTGCCCGTCTGGCAGGCCGACCGCGCTACCACAGGCATCGAGCGTGGTGTGCGAGTTCCTGGAAAAGTATTCGTCGAGACGCGGGGTCCTGGCTTCCTGCACGGCATTGTTGATGCGGCTGGGATTGACACCAAATCCATCGAGAATAATCAGAATAGTCGGCCGACGGGGAACGCTTCTTTTTTCGGCCATGTTAGGCGCCCATTCCCCAGAGTTGTTTGATCTTCATAGCGGGCGGGATTCTACACTATCCGCCGTTTAACATGAATAGCGCAGGCTGGAATACCTCGGCACTATTCCGGCTTCTGCGCCGGTGGCTGGCTGTTCATCCGGGCTTCTTCTTCCTCGGCTTCGTCCAGCATGGCGTCCATTTCGGCCTGGCTTAGATCGGTGTGTTCTTCTTCGTAGATTTCGACATCGTCGTTTTCAGTGACCTTGTTTTTTTGTGCTTTCAGAAACAGCCGCGACATGATCAGGCCGAGCTCGAACAGGATCCACATGGGAATCGCCAGCAGTGACTGTGAAATCACATCCGGCGGGGTCAGCAGCATGCCGATGACAAAGGCACCGATAATTATGTAGGGCCGTTTCTGGCCCAGCGCCTGTGGCGTGGTGACGCCGGCGGCGATCAGCAGAAAGGTGGCGACCGGGACTTCAAAGGCAATACCAAATGCGAAAAAGATCGCAATGATGAAATCCAGGTACTGGCCGATATCGGTCATCACTGCTACACCGGCAGGGGCAATGCCGATAAAAAACCGGAACAGTATCGGGAAGATTACGAAATAGGCGAACGCCACGCCGCAATAAAACAGAAATACACTGGACATCAGCAGCGGTACTGCCAGGCGTTTTTCGTGGCGGTAGAGCCCGGGCGCGATAAATCCCCAGATCTGGTGCAGTAAGTACGGCACCGTGAGCAGGATGGAGAGTAACAACACCAGTTTAAACGGCACCAGGAAGGGCGAGGTAACACCGGTCGCGATCATCGAGGTGCCTTCCGGCATCAGGTCTAGCAGCGGCTGAGCAACATAACTGAAAATCTGTTCGGAAAATGCAAACAGCGCGAGGAACACCAGCAACACTGCCAGCACCATGCGCAATAGCCGGTCGCGAAGTTCTTTAAGATGGTCGAGCAGGCTTTGTTCGCTGTCCTGCGAATCCGCCGCGGCGCGCTTTTTCATGCCGGTGGCTTGTCCTGTTTTTCTTTTACGGGTGCGGCTGCGTCTACCTCAACTTCTGCATCGGGCTCAACATCTATCTCTACGTCTACTTCATCGCGCGCATCATTGTCGATAGCTTCATTGCGCTCAGGCGGCGGGTCATCCTGAAAATCGTATTCCGGCATAAAGTCGTCTGTCATGGTGGACAGTTCTTCGTCATCCACCTTGCTGTTAAGTTTTTGCTGCAGTTCCGTGATTTGTACTTCCTGGTTGTGCAGCAGGCGTTTGAATTCAGACATGTCAAATTCTGATTCGACATCATTTTTCACGCCTTCGATATAACGCCGTGCACGGCCCACCCAGTAACCGGCACTGCGCGCAGCGCCCGGCAGGCGCTCGGGCCCGATGACCAGCAGCGCCAGTATGCCGATTAGAAAGATTTCCCAGAAACCGATATCAAACATGGACAAGCAATGAATAATTAATAATGAATAATTAATAATGAATCAGCAACACAGGCGCATTCATTATTATTCATCGAGTGCGGAAGGACTAGACCTTGTCTTTGGTTTTTGAGGTGACTTCGCCTTCGATCACATTGCCTTCATCGTCGATCTGTTTTTTCATGCTGTCGTCGTTTTCACCGTCTTTCATCGCGCTTTTGAAACCTTTTACCGCGGAGCCAATATCACCACCGAGGTTCTTCAGTTTCTTGGTGCCAAAAATCAGAATCACCAGCGCCAGTACGATCAATAATTGCCAGATACTAATACCCATGTTATTTACCCACTCTTGTTAACAGCTCACTTGCGTGAGGCTTTCTCGTCCAGGCCGGAAACGCCGAAGCGCCGTCCCAGCTCATTTAATACATCATCCGGACTCAGGCCCTGATGCGCCAGCATAACCAGCGTGTGAAACCACAGGTCCGCGGTTTCATAAATAATCTTGTCAGCATCGCCGTCTTTGGCTGCCATCACGGTTTCGGTCGCTTCTTCGCCGATTTTTTTCAAAATCGCATCCAGTCCTTTTGAGTATAGACCGGCCACGTAAGATGAATCTGGCGCCGCCTGCTTGCGCGCCTCGAGGATTTCAGCCAGCGCTGTCAGAACCGGTTCACTCACCGCTGTCACCTCCTCGTTGGCCGCCGTATATGTCTTTGGGGTCCTTGATCACGCTATCCACTGCGACCCACTGGTTGTTTTCCAGTACGCGGTAAAAACAGCTTTCACGTCCCGTGTGACAGGCGATTCCACCGGCCTGTTCCACTTTTAGCAGAATCACATCTGCGTCACAATCAAAGCGGATTTCGACCACTTTCTGCACATGGCCTGATTCCTCGCCCTTGTGCCAGAGTTTTTGCCGCGAACGCGACCAGTATACCGCCTCGCGCTTTTGTGCCGTGAGCTGTAATGACTCACGGTTCATCCATGCCAGCATCAGCACCTTGCCTGAGCGTGCGTCCTGCGCGATGGCCGGCACCAGGCCGTTTGCGTCGAAACCGACCTCGTCCAGCCAGTTCGCCATTAGAGCCGGACCTCGACACCACGTTCCGCCATGCGCTGCTTGGCCTGCCCGACAGTGAATTCACCGAAGTGAAAAATACTGGCGGCGAGCACTGCATCGGCACGGCCTTCGAGCACGCCGTCGGCCAGATGATCGAGGGTGCCGACGCCGCCCGAGGCGATCACCGGCACCGGCACGGCATCTGAGATGGCGCGGGTCAGGGCGATATCAAAGCCGATTTTGGTGCCGTCACGATCCATGCTGGTGAGCAGGATTTCGCCGGCGCCGTAGTCGCACATCTTGCGTGCCCACTCGATCGCATCCAGCCCGGTGGGTTTGCGCCCACCGTGGGTGAATATTTCCCAGCGCAGCGGCTCGCCTGCACCACTCACCTGCTTGGCATCGATAGCCACCACGATGCATTGAGAGCCGATGCGGTCACTCACATCACGCACAAACCCGGGATTGAACACCGCCGCGGTATTGATCGCGACCTTGTCAGCGCCGGCGTTGAGCATTCTGCGCACATCGTCAATCGTGCGGATGCCGCCGCCCACGGTGAGCGGAATAAAGACTTCTTCGGCCACGTGTTCGACCACGTGCACGATGGTGTC
Source organism: Gammaproteobacteria bacterium (assembly GCA_049666625.1). Classification (GTDB taxonomy): domain Bacteria; phylum Pseudomonadota; class Gammaproteobacteria; order SZUA-229; family SZUA-229; genus JASBSR01. The sequence continues at coordinate 10,154 of JBATHJ010000342.1, forward strand.
GCGGTCATCGGAACTCGCGGTAATATCTAAAAACGTAATCTCGTCAGCGCCTTCGGCGTCGTAACGCCTCGCAACTTCGACCGGATCTCCGGCATCGCGAATATCGACAAACTTCACGCCCTTGACGACGCGGCCGTTATCAACATCGAGACAGGGAATAATACGCTTGGCGAGTGACATGATAAGGCCCGATGGTAAATGTAATTACTGCGCGTTCAGCCAGGCCTGGGCCTTGGCATAATCAAGCGTGCCTTCGTATATCGCGCGACCGGTTATCGCACCGATGATGCCTTCTTCTTCTACTGCGGCCAGCGCCTTGACGTCATCCATGGTGGTAATTCCGCCCGAGGCAATCACCGGTATGCGCACCGCCTGTGCCAGCTTGACGGTGGCTTCGATGTTCACACCCTGCATCATGCCGTCGCGCGATATATCGGTGTAAATAATGGCTTTTACGCCGTCTTCTTCGAAGCGCTGCGCCATGTCGATCACATCGTGTTTCGACAGCTTTGACCAGCCGTCGACCGCGACCTTGCCGTCTTTGGCATCGAGGCCAATGATGATGCGATTGGGAAATTCAACACACACTTCGTTGACGAAGTGCGGTTCCTTCACCGCCTGGGTGCCGATGATCACGTAACTCACGCCGGCATCAAGATAAGCGACAATCGTTTCTTCATCGCGAATGCCGCCACCCAGCTGGATTTCGATCTCGGGGTAGGCAGTGGCGATGGCCTGGATCACGTCGGCATTTTTCGGCTTGCCGGCAAAGGCGCCGTCGAGGTCGACAATATGCAGGCGTAAAGCCCCGGCCTCCACCCAGCGCCCGGCCATTGCGACCGGGTCGTCTGAAAACACTGTATTGTCTTCCATTTTTCCCTGGCGTAAGCGCACGCACTGACCGTCCTTGAGGTCAATGGCTGGTATCAACAACATCTGAAAGTCTCCTGAGGCATGAGTAACTGTGAGTTAGGACTACTGTCCATCCCAGTGCGCAAAATTTTGCAACAGGCGCAGACCATCGTGCGCGCTTTTCTCCGGGTGAAACTGTACTGCGAATACATTAGCGCATGCTATCGCCGAGGTAAACTCGATTCCATAGCCGGTGTGGCCAATCGCCAGCTGCGCATCCTCGGGATCGACAAAATAACTGTGCACAAAATAAAACCGGCTGTTTTGCTCAATGCCCTGCCACAGCGGGTGTGCCCGGGTCTGCTCAACATTGTTCCAGCCCATGTGTGGAATCTTGAGTTCAGCGGCATTGGCAGCGACCAGCTTCGGCGCGAAAAATCGCACTTCACCGGGAAACAGGTTCATGCAGTCAACGCCGCCATTTTCCTCGCTGTGGGTCATCAATACCTGCAACCCCATGCAAATGCCGAGAAACGGCTTGTTGTGCGCCGCGTGCAACACTGGCTCGATCAACTCGTAGTTACGCAGCTCGTGCATACAGTCGCGCGCCGCGCCCTGCCCCGGAAACACCACGTGCGAGGCCGCCGCGATGTCTGCCGGGCTTGAAGTGATCAGCACTTTCTGGTGTTTATCGGCGACATGCTCGAGCGCTTTTGCCACTGAACGTAAATTACCCATGCCGTAGTCGACCACGGCGATTATTGAACTCATGGCGGTCTCTACAGGCTACCCTTGGTGCTCGGCATAATGCCGCTCATGCGCGCATCCATCGACAGTGCCATGCGCACCGCGCGACCGAAGGCCTTGAATATGGTTTCAGCAATGTGATGCGCATTCGAGCCGCGCAAATTATCAATCTGCAGCGTGACATCGGCATGATTAACAAAGCCCTGGAAAAACTCGTGGAACAGGTCAACATCAAACCCGCCAATCATCGCGCGCGGGTAGTCGGCATGGTATTCGAGGCCCGGACGCCCGGAGAAATCAATCACCACGCGCGACAGCGCTTCATCCAGCGGCACATAGGCGTGGCCGTAGCGCACAATGCCTTTTTTGTCGCCCGCGGCTTTTTTGACCGCCTGCCCCAGCGTAATACCAATGTCTTCGACAGTGTGGTGTGCATCAATGTGCAAATCGCCGCTGGCTTCGATGCTGATATCAATCAAACCATGGCGCGCCACCTGGTCGAGCATGTGTTCCAGAAACGCGACGCCGGTATTGAGCTTGCACACGCCCGTGCCGTCGAGATTGACCTCGACCTTGATCTGGGTTTCCAGTGTATTGCGTTCGACGCTAGCGACACGCTTGGTCATTCATTACTCCCGTTTTATCTCAAATCAGCTTTGTAACCAGAAGGTTACCGGCCCGTCATTGACGAGCTCAACTGCCATATCGGCGCCAAAGCGACCGGTTTGCACCTTACCTATAGCACCCGCGGCCGCCTGCTGCTGCATTATAGCAACTACCCGGTCATACAGGCGCTCACCCACATCAGGCATTGCCGCGTTCGAAAAACCGGGCCGGTTGCCGCTTCGTGTATCCGCCACCAGGGTGAATTGCGGCACCAGTAAAATCTCACCCTGAATATCACGCAACGACAGGTTCATTTTGTCGTTGGTGTCAGAAAATACCCTGATCTTCAGTAGCCGTTCGGCTAGACGCTCGGCCTGTGCCCCGGCATCGGCTTTCTCGACCCCGAGAAATACAAGCAAGCCCTTGTTTATATTGCCAATAAGGACATCTTCGACACTCACGGAGGCACGTATTACGCGCTGAATTAGCGCGATCATCGCGGGCAGTATCCAGCCCGAGAGCAGGGTGAGCCTATTAAATTTGTAAGCATTTTCCTACAGAGAGTCGCCAATACGACTGATAGCACAAGCCATGCACACAACGCATAATAATCACAGGACACATGGAAAGAGCCAGACACGGACATACGGATGTAGGGTAGCAAAGAAACAGGGATAAGGAATCAGTACACAAGACTCCTGAGGCAGTTTACACGGAACACAGGAATGCTACAGCGCGATGGCTCAATCACCAAGCAAGGACGTACGAAAACCCCCGACCCAGGTCGGGGGTTTTTTTTCATCCTGACATTTCCCGCCCGGCGAGTGACAACCTGCAGCCTATGGCTGGTATCAGCTCAATCATAAATCTCAGGCTCACCCGGTGGCCGCGAACGAAACCATTTCATGGTCCAGAAATACTGCGGTATGCATTCCAGCACCGCCTGTTCAATCGCTCGATTCATATTGCTTGCATCAGCAATGTCATCGCCCTGTGGAAAATTTTGCAGCGCGGGCATCAATTTAACGATGTATTTTCTGGTTTGTACGTCATAGCAACTGATACATGGCAAAACGACAGCATTACAGGTTTTTGCCAGCCGACCCAGCACCGGGATGGTCGCTTTTTGCACACCGAAGAACGGTGCGAATACCGATACCTCGGCACCCAGGTCTTCATCGGCCAGGTAAATCAGTACCCGGCCTTCACGTGTATTGCGAACCAGCGGGCGCAGGCCTTCTTCGCGGGTAAAAATCCGCGCGTTGTTTTGCATGCGTCCTTTCGCCACCAGCCAGTCTATCAACGGGTTCTTCATTGGCTTGTAGGGGCCGCCGCACTGTTCGCGCATAGAAAGCGCAATCACGGAGAACTCCAGCCCAACACTGTGGCAGGTCAGGGCGATAATATTTTTACCCTGCGCGCGATAATGCTGTATTTGTTCAGCACCGTGTAATTCGACATGACGCCGCAATCGCCAGCCCGGCGCCCACCAGATCAGTCCATAATGCAGGATGCTGCGAATGTAAGCGCGAAAATGCGCGCGTACATTCACATCAACCTCATCTGCTGTCATCTGCGTAAAACACAACTGCAGATTGCGTTGCACAATAGCCAGTCGCTTGCGATTTTTTTTCGCTGCGTAATCGCCCAGCACACTACCCATCCAGTCGATAACGCTTACCGGTAACCAGCTGAACACATAGAACGCAAACAACAACAGCCATATCAACCAGTAGCGAGGCGCCAGCAGGGCGAGCGTGAACCTCGGCAAGTATCGACTTTGATTTTGGCTGCTATTGTCTTTCATCGATTAGCTGTTCAGTGCCCGGTATTGCACGCATTTATTTGCGCCAGAAGGCTGGCATGAACATCACCAGCAAGGTGAATACTTCCAGTCGCCCCAGTAACATCGAGAAACACAGTATCCATTTATCAAAATTACTCAGGCTGGCGTAATTTGCACTGACATCACCCAGGCCCGGACCCAGGTTATTTAATGTGGCCGCGACTGCCGAAAACGCCGTCACCTGATCGACGCCACTGAACATCAGTAACATCATCATAATAACGAAACAGGCAACATACGCCGCCAGAAATCCCCACACAGCATCAATAATGGTATCCGACATTGGTTGCTTGCCGATCTTGACCACGACCTGTGCATTCGGGTGAATCAGGCGCATGAGTTCGCGCTGGCCCTGTTTAATCAGTAGCAAGACAC